>JAZUMZ010000001.1:0-16003 GCA_045603885.1 Bacteroidaceae bacterium
TAAGCCCGCTTGGCCTCCGACTTCGAAGGTTGCTGCTTCGTCAAGTACGAAATCAAACAACCCTGCTTTCACATAACCGTGAAGTAATGAAAAGTATTGAACCCTAAAACTCTACTACGTTGACGGGTGAGCCGTCGATAAAAGCTTTCACGTTGGATGTGGCAATATCGATAAGGCGTGAGCGGGCTTCTTTTGTCGCCCATGCTATATGGGGTGTGAGGAACGCGTTGCGCGCGGAAAGTAGAGGATTACCGTCCTTGGGTGGCTCCTCGGTCAGCACATCTGCTCCATATGCCATAATCCGTTTGCTGTTCAAAGCATCTGCCAATGCCTGATCATCAACGAGCGGACCTCGTCCCGTGTTGATAATGACCGCCTCGGTCTTCATAAGCTCCAGTCGCTCACGGTTCACAAGGTGTTTCGTCGTTGCGGTGAGCGGACAATGCAGCGAAAGGATGTCTGCCTCGGCAAACAACTCCTCCATCGTCACACTCACGATTCCCTCAGGCAGGTCATCCTGGCTCTTGGATGTGAACGCTATCACCTTCATGCCGAACGCCAAGGCAATCTCAGCAACCTTGGCACCGATAGTTCCCAATCCCACGACACCCAGTGTTTTTCCGTCAAGCTCACGGTAAGAGTGTGAGATATAAGAGAAGTCTTCTGAATTCTGCCACCTGCCGTTCTTGTTCTCAGCCGCATACCAATCCACACGGTTGTAGATATTGAGTATATGCGCGAATGTCATCTGCGCCACACTCATGGTGCTGTAGGCAGGAATATTGGTGACTACAACATGCTGGCGGGTGGCGGCATCTATGTCCTCCACGTTATAGCCGGTGGCCAGTACACCTATATACATAAGCCGCGGCAGTTGGTTGAGCACCTGTGCATTGAGCACGGTCTTGTTGGTCAGTACAATCTCAGCCCCCTTACACCGCTCCACCACCAGATCCGGTGGTGTGCGGTCGTAAACGGTAAGCTCACCCAAATCCTGAAGACCTTTCCATGACAGGTCACCGGGATTGGCTGTATATGCGTCTAAGATAACAATTTTCATGTATAGGGTACTTCTATTATCTAAGATTAATTCCCGTCGGGTTTGACTGCGTCGGAGAAGGGTCCCATAACCCAGTGGAACTGCTCGAATGAGTCGGGGAAAGCTGGTGAGAATGGCTGGAAGTCAGCCTTCACATGTGATGCCACGGGCAGTCTCAATTCCTTGATTCCCATAACCACCATCTTTGAGATTTCGTATGCTCCATATGGATTGAAATGTGTGTTGTCCTCAAACACTCGTGTCTGACCAGGGAACGAATTGGCTGGATAATGCACCAATGCACGTGTTGAGTTCTTAAAACCGAGAGTCTCGAAGAACGTGCGTGTCATGTCGTGCAGCTCTATAACCGGCACATTCTCTCTCCTTGCCACGGCCCTCATTGCGTCGGGATAGTCTCCGTGGGTCTCCTGAATCTTTGTACGTGTCTGGTCGTCGAACCGTCTGCGCTGAGTAGGTGTCACAAACACAATTGTGGCTTTCTTCGCCCTTGCCTCGTCGATAAACACCTTAAGGTTGCGGGAGAAGTCGTACCAGGCTCCTGAGCCGGGCGATTTGGCTTTCTGGTCGTTATGCCCGAACTCCACAAAGATGTAGTCGCCCTCCTTTGCCAAGGAGATGATTTTCTTCAACCTGTTCTGGGCAATGAAGCTGCCTGCGCTCTCTCCGCTCTCGGCATAGTTTGCCACCGCCACCTTGTCGTCGAGCCAGCAGGTAATTATCTGTCCCCAGCTGGTCCACGGCTCTTTATCCTGATCGACTACGGTGGAGTTTCCGCAAAGGTAAAGTGTCGGGATATCCTGTGACGCCGGCTCAATCTTGATGCTTGAGCAAGCGGGCGCCTCACCTGTAATCTCTACAGTCAGTTTGTCGTCCCAGTTGAGCTTTGTCTTCTCGCGCTCCTTTATTTTCACGCGGTCCACGACCTTAATCTCGCCATTCTTATCTGGTCCCCAGATGTCGGTGTTACGCTTGTTGACAATAAAGGAAAACGTCTTGAACTCGCCCTTGGCAGTCTCCACGTCTTGCAAGAAGAGTCTCCTCGACTCAGCCCTGACAACCGTGTTGCCCGCCTGTTTCTTGTTGCCGAGAGTGACCGTCACCTTGTAGTTTCCATCAGGCACAGCCACGGAGAGGAAGAACGGGGCTGTTGGGGTTGTGCCCCTCTCGTCCTTGTAAAATTTGTCACTTACCAGCGGGGACTCCTTCACTATATTGACAAAATCAAAGCCATATCCCTTTTCCGGGGTAAAAACGTCGTCGGCCTTGATCTGTGTGGCGTCCTTATCGTTTCCGTCGAAAGAAAAATTAAAAGTCTGAGCCTGTAGCGTCATAGCCGCAACGGCAAAAGCTGAAATCAACAGTTTTTTCATATCTTTATTTTTTTTAGGGTACTTCTATAAATAATTTAAGTTTCAGTAGTTTTCAAAAACATAACATCTCTTTCCGTGAATGAAGTACATTCTTGGTTTTGTTATTGTTTTTGTCTTCATCAAAATAACTTCTGAAAGTTCAATCAATTAGTTTTTATTTGTGTTTTGATACTTTCTTCAATGTCCTCAAGGCCGCCTCAAGCGAATGAATCTGTTTTTTCTTGGATTTATTTGGCAGATAGACGAATCCCTCAGTCACAATCATCTTGCCGGCATTGCTGTCGGGCCTTGCATATGCCACAAACGGTCCTCCCATGGCATCGTTTTTCATATCCCATAATCCTCTGACCTCAAGCAGATGCTCACCCTCAATCAGCCGTTCTCTCACCCTGACCGTCGAGGTGTCAGTCTCCATGTGTTGTCCCCACTCCTCTCCCTCGATATTGAAATACATGGCAGAGTCGCGGTTATGGCAGAAATTCTCCTTAGTCATTGCGTCAGCAGCAAGAGGATAAGAGTACATACACGCATTGTAGGTGTTGTCGGGCGACGAGGCCCAGAAGAAGTTCTCTGCAGTCTTTATCATGTTTATCTGTGATGGAACATGCCATGAGCATCCAAACAACTTACGCGCGTTCTCATCTACGATTCCACTGTAGTCTTTTCTCAGCAGCTCCACGCTACGCCCCATTTCATTGTCCACGCAGCGGTCTATTACAGCCTGTCCCCTGTCCTCTATCAGTTGGTCGAGAGACTTGCTATCTGGGGCATTGATAGTGATTACCACCTGCGGGCGGGCATATACGTTCTTTGCATACCTCACCTCCGCCTTCTTATACTCTTGTCCTAAATGCACAAAAATTATACATCCGAAAACAGAGTAAGTCTTTGAGAACCCCTCATGGTTGATACATATCACCTTAAAGATGCTCTCATCCTGAGGCATCCCCTCAATCTTGGAGTTCACGAAATCCTTGAAACCGGCGCCAGCCTCGCTGTCAAACCAACTCTTGTCGCATACGACAAGCAGCTCGTATGGAGCCGACTGTACCGGCCCCACCCTCTTCTTCTGTTTTCCCTCTTTGGTCTCTTCTCCGCATGCTATAACGAGAGGAACCAAAAGTATAAAGATAAGTTTACGCATTTATATATTCTTAATGGCGGTGCTTATTTCCCGTTAGGCTCTGCAAGCCTATAGACTTCAGCTCCTGCAAGCAGGAAACATCCGAGTCCAAAGTCGTCGAAGTCGGGCTGGTTGGAATATCCCACAGGCTGCGAGTCTTTCGGCTCCTTGCCTGTTCCCTGCACATATCCAAGGAATCCATCCTCGTGCAGGCACTCCTTCACCATAGACTTCCATGTCTTTGCGATTATGGGCTTGAACATTTTCGACGGCAGGATTCCATGACGCACCCCCCAGGCCATTCCATACACGAAGAGTGCGGTTCCGGTCAATTCCTTACCTCCGAAATTAGACGGATCATGCAAGCTGACATTCCAGAAATGGTCTTTGCGCTGACATTTCTCCAGCGCATAGCTCATCCGCTCGAAATCCTTCTGATAGTTGTCGAAATGCTTCTCAAATGGCAGCACCTCCCATTTATACTCACCTCTTGGCTCAAGATTTCCTGATGGTGAGTGCTTTGCCAACATAGCGTTATCCATTGCCCTGACCAAAGCGGCATAAACCCATCCGTTTCCACGGCTCCAATAGCAGTCCTCACCGTTGGGCTCTTTGTAAGGCGGTGCGAAGTCCTTGTCTCTCCACCAGAGTCCTTCGTCGGTGTTGAACAACCCTCCTGCCAGAGTGTTTCGTGTCCACTCATACATTTTCCACCCCTGCTCGGCATATCTCTCCGCCTGGCTGTCTCCGTCGAAATACAGAACTCTGCTCAACCGTGTAAGAACCGGGAGACCCATCTGTATTGCGTCAATCCAGGTCCAGTCTTCTACGGAATTGGGGCTCCACCTCACTTTTCCCGCCAACTCGGCAGGTGGAGGTGTGGGACTGAGCAGATTGTCCATGCATTGGATTGTTGGCTTAATCATACTCTCATCCTTATTGCCTGTCTTTGCGATATTTCTCTCATATAGGAAGATATAGGCCTGGCAGCAGCAATAGTCGTCGGCATCGCGTGTAGTGACCCCGTTGCGTGGCGTGAATTTATGGAAATTCGCCCACCAGTTCATATAGTCTATATCCCTCTGCTGTCCGTCGAGGGCAATCAACTCAGCCAGTCCCTCGTAATAAACACCTCTTGTCCACAAGTTGCTGGGTCTCTCCTTCTTCACGAACGTAGGTACTGTGGGATCCTTGTATTTCCTCATGAAATAGTCGTTGGCACGGTGCATGGCATCAAGCACCTCCGCCTGCTTCGGCAGTCGGGCGGCTGTTGCGTCAAGAGCCATCGTGGCAATCAGGATCGCAGATAAAAGCTTTTTCATTTGTTTTTCCGGTTTATTATGTAGTTAGAATTATATTTGTAGTTATTGTCACATAACCGTCGTGAGATAACTCTCCAGCTCTTCTTGAGTAGTGTTTTGCTGGACGAACTTTCCACGCCGGGCAATGGTGATCTGGCTGGTTTCCTCTGACACGACGATAGATATGGCGTCACTCTGCTGGGTTATACCGAGGGCAGCCCTGTGTCGCAGTCCGAAATCCTTGGATATATCGGTATTGTGGGAAACGGGAAGAATGCACGCCGCAGCACATATACGGTTGTTGCGTATGATCATGGCTCCGTCGTGCAGTGGTGAGTTCTTGAAGAAAATGTTTTTAATCAGCTGTGCGTTCACGTTTGCGTCGATTGGCTCACCAGTATTCACGATATCCGTGAGCGACATGTTACGTTCTATAATGATGAGTGCTCCGGTCTTGTTCTTGCTCATAAAGTCGCACGCCCTGACAATCTGCATGATAGCGGGATTTTCCTCCTCCTTGGTCTTTTTCTTTTTGAAAATCTTTGTAATCGCTCCAAACCGGTTGTTGGATCCTATCGTGAGGAAGAATCGGCGTATGTCCTCCTGGAACAGGATGATAAGCGCCAGCACTCCCACGTTGATGAGCTTGTCGAATATGGTTCCCATCAGTCGCATCTCCATAATAGGTGACACGATAATCCAAAGAACGAAAAAGACAAGGATTCCGTAGAACGTGTTCAGCGAACCCGAGTCTTTCATCAATTTGTAGAAGTAATACAACAGAAACGCGACACACAATATATCAATCGCGTCTTTTATGCCAAAGTCAATCATTTCACTTTTGTTTTACAATAATCCATAAGTATCACCCTCAACCGTTATACGCCTCCCAGAGCTTTATAGCCTCGCGGCATTGTCTCACATCGTGCACCCTGAGTATATCCGCTGTCTGGTCATGCAGGCAAAGGGCATGAAGCACGGTGGTTCCGTTGAGAGCATCCTCGGGAGTGGTCTCCAAAGTCTTATAAATCATGCTTTTCCTTGACACCCCTACCAACACAGGCAGTCCGAACACCCTGAGCTGGCCGAGCTGTCTGAGCAACTGGAAATTCTGCCCGAGAGTCTTTCCAAAGCCAAATCCCGGATCGATAATAATGTCTTTTTGTCCGAGAGCCCTCAGCTGGTTGATTTTCTCCGAGAAAAACAAAACCGCATCCTCTAAAATATTTGTATCGTTGTCCACCGAGAGGTTCTGCAACAACTGTCCGTCAGCCACCACCAGCTTTCCCGGCCATGTCAGCACGTATGCCACTCCGAGCTCAGCCACGGTCTTGAACATGTCTTCATCCAGCCCACCTCCGCTGACATCGTTGACTATAGCCGCTCCAAACTCCTCCACTGCCATTCGTGCCACGGAGCTTCTGAACGTATCGACCGACAAGACTGCCTCAGGGGCAATACTCCTGAGAGTCTCAAGGCCGGTCCTCATCCGAGCCATCTCCTCATCCTCATCCACGAGTCTCGCTCCAGGACGTGTTGAGCATGCACCGACATCAATGATGTCAGCGCCTTCGTTTACGAGTTGCCTTATCCTCTGCTCTATCGCTTTGCTATCTATGCTTCGGCTGAGTGAGAAGAACGAGTCGGATGTGATATTCACAATCCCCATCACCATAGGCTTGTCGAAGTCCATGAGCCAGCCGTTCACATTAATCGTATATCCGGGTACCATTAATTTACGATATTATGCTATTCTTTTGCAAAAATAAAGAATATTGTTGAATTTTTCGCTTTATTTCGTGATTTTGTGCTATATTTGCATGATTTTTTTGAATTATCCCTAAAAACAAGTACATAAAACAGCATAATGGATATAGAAAAACTTTATGAGATATTCCTCAGCAATCCGGTGATTACCACAGACAGCCGCGACTGTCCTGCCGGCTCGCTGTTTTTCGCCCTTAAAGGTGACAAGTTCGACGGCAACGCCTACGCTCAGGGAGCGCTTGAGAAAGGCTGTGCCTATGCTGTGATTGACGAGGCGAAATATGTCACAGGTGACAACCGTCTTCTGCTTGTAGAAGATGTTCTGACCACCCTTCAGAGTCTTGCCCGCCACCACCGCCGTCATCTTGGCACACGCATAATCGGTGTGACTGGTACCAACGGCAAGACCACAACCAAAGAGTTGATTGCCGCTGTGTTGTCAAAGAAATACAACACTCTCTACACCCGTGGCAATTTCAATAACCACATAGGAGTGCCCAAGACCCTTCTCCAGCTGACCTCATCGCATGATATTGCTGTGGTTGAGATGGGTGCCAACCATCCCGGTGAGATTAAGACACTTGTCAACATCGTGGAGCCTGACTTTGGTATTATCACCAATGTCGGCAAAGCCCATCTGCTGGGATTCGGCTCATTTGAGGGCGTAATCCGCACAAAGGGAGAGCTTTATGACTATCTGCGTGCCCATTCAGGCAAGATATTCCTCAACAACGACAACGAGCATCTCAAAGGCATAGCCGGAGGGATAGACAGCATAAGATATGGCCAATCAAAGACTGACGAGCTGTTTGTCAACGGAGAGTTGATCGACTGCAATCCGTTCCTCCATTTCATGTGGAACGGGCATGAGGTCCAGACCTCACTCATCGGCGCCTACAACATCGACAATGCGCTTGCCGCTGCCACCATCGGAAAGTATTTCGGTGTCAGCGACGACGACATATCCGCCGCATTGTCTTCATACACCCCGTCGAACAACCGCTCACAGCTGATGAAGACAGAGCGGAACACCGTGATTATTGATGCCTATAACGCCAACCCCACGTCGATGAAAGCCGCTCTCGACAACTTCTCGATGATGCAGTCAGACCATAAGATGTGCATACTCGGCCAAATGGGAGAGCTGGGCGATGTAAGTGCTGAGGAACACCAGCGCGTCGTCAAACAGCTGAGCACCATGGGCTTGGAAAAGGTGTGGCTTGTAGGCTCAGAGTTTGTCAACACCCCTTGCCCCCCTGATTTTGTGCTTTTCAACAACGTGGAGGAGGTGATGAAAGTGATTGGCTCCGAGCCTCTGAAAGGAATGACAATACTTGTGAAAGGCTCCAACACCACAAGGATGTTTGAGTTGAAAGAGTGTTTGTGAATTATAGTTTAGAGTTTAAAGTTTAAGGTTTAAAGTTTACAGATAATATAACAGATATGAACAAAACATTAAAAGGGATATTGATGGAAGCGGCTTGCATTGCGTTTTTTGCAATTGTCGCATCTGTTTATTTTCCAAAAGCGTTTAAAGGCTGGCGCCTGACCGGCGAAGACAACTCCGCCAACGACGGTCTGCGTGTGGAGCTGAACAACTACCGCGCGGAGCACAATGGTGAGACTCCCCGATGGATAAACTCCATCTTCTCAGGTATGCCAACCTACCAGATTGCTCCGAGTTACGACTCTGCAAAGCCCATGAGCCTTGTTGAGAAAATTTACCACCTGGGACTTCCCGACTACGTGTGGTATGTGTTTGCCTCCATGCTTGGCTTCTACATCCTGCTCCGCGCATTTGACTTCCGACGCTGGATGGCAGTTCTCGGCGCTGTGGTATGGGCGTTCTCAAGCTATTTCTTCATCATCATCGCAGCCGGACACCTGTGGAAAGCCATAACGCTGGCCTACATACCGCCTACGATAGCCGGAGTGGTGATGTGCTTCAAAGGTCGTTACTTGTGGGGATTTGTTGTCACCGCCCTGTTTGCGACATTGCAAATCAACGGCAACCACCCCCAGATGACATATTATTTCTTAATCCCTGAGCTGCTTATGTTCGGTGCGTTCGTGGTTCGCTGCATTCTCAAGAAAGAGACGGGCAAACTCATAAAGGCCACATGTGCCATATTTGCCGCTGCGGTGATTGCCATTGGACTGAACGCCTCGAATCTTTACCATACCTACAAATATTCCGACCAGACGATGCGCGGAAAGAGCGAATTGAAGAAAGCCGGTAAGGAAGGCGACCAGACGGACAGCGGACTAGAGCGCAGCTATATCACGAACTGGAGTTACGGAATCGATGAGACCCTCACCCTTCTTATTCCCAACCTGAAGGGAGGAGCGAGTGTGCCGCTTGCCCGCAACGCCACGGCAATGAAACATGCCGACTCACAGCTGACAAGCGCGGGAATATATGAGCAGATCGGGCAATACTGGGGTGAGCAGCCAGGCACATCAGGCCCGGTTTATGTAGGTGCACTGATATGCATGCTTTTCGTTCTCGCCCTGTTTGTAATACCCAACCGCAACGCCATGAAATGGGTGTTGCTGGCATCGACCCTGCTCTCTTTCTTGCTTTCGTGGGGACACAATCTGCAATGGTTCACCGACCTGTTTATCGACCACGTGCCGTTCTACTCAAAATTCCGCACCGTGTCGTCGATTCTCGTCGTTGCTGAGTTCACCATTCCGCTCTTGGCCATGCTTGGGCTCAAACGCTTTATCGAGAACATGGGCGACAGCAACCTGCGTCCGAAGATGCTCAGGTCACTCTATTGGAGCACAGGTATAACAGCCGGCATTTGTCTTCTGTTTGCAGTGTGGCCCACCTTCTTTGGCAACTGCGTGTCTTCAGCCGAGGAAGAGGGTATCCGCAGCAGTCTTGACCCTACATCCGCAAACATGATATTGTCGAGCATAGCCACTATGCGCGCCTCCATGCTCACCTCCGACGCATGGCGTTCATTGTTGATTGTCATGCTCGGCGCCGCTCTTCTGTTCTTCTACTACCGCACCGCCATGTCGAACAAGGGCAAGGTGGCTTGGAGCACACAGGCAGCCATCGGCGGTCTTATTATAGCAGTCTGCCTGATTGACATGTGGCAGGTGAACAAACGCTACATGAACGACAGCCTGTTTAAAGAGCCAGCCATTCAGGGCGAACGCAGCAAGACACCTGCAGAGGAGCATATATTGGCAACAAGCGGTGACAAGCGCGACTATCGCGTGCTCAACACCACCGTAAGCACATTCAACGACAACACCACCTCGTTCTTCTTCAACAGCATCGGCGGCTACCATCCGGCCAAGCTCCGCCGCTATCAAGAGTTGATAGAAGCTTATATGTCGAGCAGCAATTCCACCGTTCATGACGAGCTGAACAGCGCGCTTCAGATGTATTCACAAGAACGATTAGACACTGCGGCTATGGTCGCGTCGGGCAACCTCCAGTTCCCGATCTACAACCTCAGCGACATGGATGCCGACACCATTTGCCCGGTTCTGAACATGCTGAACACCCGGTGGATCATATTGGGCAACTCCCAGAGCGAGATGCCTCTTGAGAACACCCATGCCTACGGCCACGCCTGGTTTGTGGACGACATGAAGGTGGTGAGCACCGCAAACGAGGAGCTGGAGACCCTGAAAGATGTGTCTCCCCGCCACACGGCAGTGGTTGACAAGTCTTTCTCATCCATTCTCGGCAAGGCGGCTCCCGCAGACTCTTCAGACTATATACGTCTGACTGGTCAGACTTCCACCACCTGCACCTATGAGGCAGACAGCAAGAAAGGCGGTATTGCTGTGTTCTCAGAGATTTACTATCCGGAATGGGAGGCTACAATAGACGGTAAGCCGGCAGACATCGCCCGCGCTGACTATGTGCTCCGCGCCATGAGCATACCAGCCGGCAAGCACACGATTGAGATGTCGTTCAATCCCCAGTCCATCAACAAGACTGAGACAATCGCCTACATCTGCCTCGCGCTCCTGCTGGCAGCCCTCCTGTTGGCATCATTTCTCACGTGGAGACAACGAACATCAGCACAATAACGTGGTTGACTCAAACGGAAGCCGATACAGGCAATACGGACCATGGCTGACGGCACTGGCCGGCTGCAAGGTCCAGAAGATTTCGATAAACGCCGGATTCACCTGTCCCAACCGTGACGGCACGGTTGGGACAGGTGGTTGTACATACTGCAACAACCAGACATTCAACCCCGCCTACTGCAAGACAGACAGGAGCATCACCGCCCAGCTTGAGGAAGGGAAGCGGTTCTTCGGGAAGAAATACCCCGACATGAAGTATCTCGCATATTTTCAGGCATATACCAACACCTACGGCTCTCTGACCGACCTGGTTTCAAAATATGAGGAGGCACTGAAGGTTGACGGTGTGATCGGCCTGGTTATCGGCACCCGTCCCGACTGCATGCCAGACGAACTGTTAAACTACCTTGATGAGCTGAACCGCCGATGCCTGTTGATTGTGGAATACGGCATTGAGTCAACCGACGACACCATCCTGCGCTCCATTAACCGTGGGCATGACTTCCGCTGTGCCGCCAATGCGGTAGAGCGCACTGCGGCAAAAAGCATCCATGTGGGCGCGCATATAATCCTGGGACTGCCCGGCAGCAATGAAATCCCCGATTACATTACTACAGAGGCCCGTCGTTTGTCTGCCCTGCCCCTCTCCACTATCAAGATCCACCAGCTGCAGCTTATCCGTGGCACCTCCATGGCCACCGCCTATGGGGAGCGCCCTTTTCATCTTTACTCTGTAGATGAGTATATCGACACAGTAATCAACTTCCTTGAGAACTCAAGACCCGACCTCGTCTATGAGCGTTTCGTCTCCCAATCCCCCTCCCACCTCCTTGCCGTCCCCGGCTGGGGTCTGAAAAATTTTGAGTTCATGCACAAACTCGAGAAACGTCTCGCTGAGAGAGGAAGCTACCAAGGAAAATCCTATGGCAGCAATATTGAGTGACTTGCACTTGCCGTTGGACTCTACAATTATTATTTTTCCACCATTTTTATCAAAAAAGAATAAGAAAATTTGGCAGATAGGGAAAAAGTTTGTAACTTTGCAGCCGCAAATGAGAAAAACGCTGATTTGCAGAGTAATTCTTGATTTGCTTTAGGCTGGCCCGTTCGTCTATCGGCTAGGACGAGAGATTTTCATTCTCTAAAGAGGAGTTCGACTCTCCTACGGGCTACAACAAGGAAGAAGGGTGCGAGGTCTTGAGCCATACCACATCGTACTTCCTTTTTTAATAATCAACCTTTAAAAAAACATTCAAACAAATGGCAAACCACAAATCAGCGCTTAAGCGCATCCGTCAGAACCAGAAACGTAAGCTCCACAACCACTATTACGCAAAGACTATGCGTAACTATCTCCGCGATTTCCGCAACTGCACAGACAAGGCAGAGGCAGAGGAGCGCTTCCCCAAGCTTCAGAAGATGCTTGACAAGTTGGCAAAACGCAACATCATCCACTGGAAGAAAGCTGCCAACCTGAAGTCAGGAGCTGCTAAGTTGTTAGCAAAAATGTAATATCACACATATTTAAAAAAACTACCGGGGCCGCAAACAATTGCGGCCCCGGTAGTTTTTAATATATGTTTACCTATTATTTCTGTAAGCTCCAGTTGATCATCGGCTGTCCTTTCTCTTTCTCGAGGAAATACTTGTAGGTTCCCACCTTGAGCTCTGCGCACGCAGCCTCGTCGCATACAATCATAGCGTGCTTGTGAAGCTGTATGGCACTAATTGTCCACACGTGGCTTACAGGCTGCTCAATAGCGTGTTTCAACGCTCTTGCTTTGTTGTGTCCGCTGCAGAGAATCATCACCTCACGCGCTGCAAGCACAGTTCCCACTCCCACAGTCAGAGCCTGCTTTGGCACCTTGTCGAAGTCGTTGTCGAAGAAACGGCTGTTGGCATGGATTGTGTCAGTAGCCAGGGTCTTCACACGTGTCTTTGATCCGAGTGATGAGAACGGCTCGTTGAAAGCGATGTGTCCGTCAGGACCGATACCACCCATAAAGAGGTCGATACCACCTACAGCCTCAATTGCTTTCTCATACGCGTCGCACTCAGCGATGAGATCCTCAGCGTTTCCGTTCAAGATATGAACGTTCTCAGGCTTGATGTCGATATGTCCGAAGAAATTGGTCCACATGAAGCTGTGGTAGCTTTCCGGGTGCTCTTCCGGCAGTCCGACATATTCGTCCATATTAAACGTAATCACGTTCTGGAAACTGATTTTCCCTGCTTTATACATCTCGACCAGGTTCTGGTAGAGCCCGAGTGGAGAGCTTCCTGTGGGGCATCCCAAAACGAACGGGCACTCAGGTGTCGGGTTTGCAGCGATAATTCTCTGAGCCACATACTCGGCAGCCCATTTCGACATTGTATCGAAGTCGTCTTTAATAACTACTCGCATAAATGTTCTTGTACTAAAAGTTAATAATATGTGTTGTTATTTCTACGTAACAAATCAATAGAGCATCATCAATATTTTGGCGCAAAGATACAAATATCAATTGATAAAAAGAAAGAAAAAATGAAAAAAAAATACTTTTTGTGTATTTTTTTTATTAAAAAGTGTCATTTTGACTTCAAAACATGGATTTATCCGACTTCTGTCTCAACAACACCTCTGTAAAACTGAATTCTGCGCAGATGATTTCATCTAGACTGGAGAAATCAGGCAGAAAAGAAATTTCCTCATATCTTTTGAATTTTCGGTGCAAATATATGCAAAAATTATGAAAAATCGCATATATTTGCAAAAAAAATAAGAACTCATGATATACTCCGACAAAGAATACATCGTCGTAGGCCGTTCAGAAGGCACGACAAAGACAGGCAGCCCGTTCTGCAAGTTGAAACTGAAAAACCTTGACGAGGAGATGTCGCTCGCCGTCTGGGATGTAGCTCCCACCGACCCGCCCGTATTCGGTCAGTTGGTGAGTTTCATGTCTATTCAGGATAACGGCGGCAACAAATCGGCACGTAAGCTGGACATGCATCCCGGAATGATGCCCCAGGAGGACCATCCTCTGTACAACCTGTTGCCCCGACCCATCAGCCACGAGGACTGGGACAAGACCATCGCCGCGCTCACCGGATATTGCACAGACAAGGGCCTTACCGATGCGATTACCGAATATGCCGACACCCTGTTCAAGCCCTATTCGATGTATCCCGCCGCCACGTCTGTCCACCATGCTTTCAAAGGCGGTCTTCTCAACCACACCTACCAGATGCTCCACATGCTTGAGGGGCTGTATCCTTGCCTGCCTTACCAGATAAAAATCGAACGTTGCATCCTCGCCATCTTGTTCCATGACTACGGCAAGGTTTACGAATACGACAAGGACGGCAACCCCCAGCCGCTCAAACACCTGTTAGGACATATCTATATTTCCGCCAACCGTCTGCAGAAGACCCTTGAGGAGCGTGGCATACCGGCCGACGAGATAAACATGATATTGCATGTGGTGTTGTCACACCATGGTGAGATGCAGTACGGCTCGCCTGTGGTTCCCTGCACTCAGGAGGCGATTATCGTGCATCTTCTCGACAACCTGTCGGCAAAGACCGACTGCGTGGAGAACACCGCCAACGGAGAGAAGAACTTCGCTCTTGGCACCACAGTGGTGAAATGAACCGCAAAGGGATAGAGGAATGGTTATTTGCCAAACAACTCTGAATGAGAACCCAACCTCACAAGTTCAATGATATCGCTGTCTGGATCCACCCATATTAGGAGAAAGTCATTTTCAATGTGGCATTCCATACAGCCTTTGTAGTTACCATGTAGCATGTGAGGTTGCAGCTCTGGCGGAATCGGGGCTTCATCTATCAAAATTTGAAGGACTCTTTTCAGCTCATCAACTTTCTTTTGGTTGTTCCTGTATCTTTTATAATCCTTTTTGTATTGTGTCGAAGGAAACAGTCTTTTCATACTTCTGAGTCAAGTGCCTTGAACATTTCATCCACATTATCATATAAGTTCTCGGCCGGGTACTCCTTTCGAGTCATCGCTTCTTGGATTGCAGCCTTTGTAACCCTGTTGGGCTGTCTATAGACTATGTCGAGCAAAACGCTTTCAACGTAGTTGTTTAATGTCCTGTTCTCCTTTGCGGCATTGCGTTTAAGCCCTTCTAACAAATCTGTACGCAGGCGAAAGGATGTTGGACGGCGAAGAATTGTTGTACTCATATCATTAATTGTAATACATTTGGCTGCAAAAATAATACTTTTAATTTGAATTCCCAAATATATTGACATTTTATTTGGTTGTTTTTTTCTAAGGACTAATGGAATTAGGGAATCCTTTTAATCCTTGTCATAATTATAACATCGCACTAAGCGTTTTTTTTCTCACAGAGATTCCAAATTAACACTTGAAAAAAACAAATCAAAAAACGCTGGCGCATAACAAAAAGGACGAACTTCGTTCTACAAAAACCGCGTCGCTTAGCAAAAAACTAATTAAGCAAGAGTAGAGGGGTGTGTCAAAACTGATGAAGTGCGCTTCTATATAACAAAATTCTTGTTATAACCCATTTTTGTTTGCCATATGGCAATGAGGTCTTCGCGCAGAAATCTTTCAAATCTATAAAAATCACACAAAATCTTGCAGGCACACCGCAAGTCCTTTTTATCCCTTCATCCTTGTTATAAAGAACATCGCGCTTTGCGCTGGATTTAAAGATTAAAAGGATTCTCCCTCTATCCAAGTGCCAAAGGCACGCTGTTTCTTCCTTTGTGTTATAACCTCAAAGAGGTTACATGTTAATAACCCTGGGTCGCAAACGCAGTACAGCGTACCCAGGGTATTACAGTCACAGCACATTATGAACCCTGAATGGGTTCCATAACCCTGACGCCTGAAATACCCCCCATGAACCCATTGAACTTATTTCAAACATATAATTGTCATGTAATTATCCATTAATTATCCATTAATTATCAGAATCCCTTATTCCCTTAGTCCTGTCAGATGTTTTTTAGCGATAGCGTGTTTATTCTTTTGTTCTGGTTATATCCAGTATGGATGATGATATGACTGAATACTTTTATCTGTAAGCTTGCCTTACAAGGAAAAGCATTCATGCATATAATCAGAGACGCAGTCTCAACCATAACAAAAGGGTTTTAAAGGTTTTTGTTTTATATGGTGACACTGGGGGTTGTGGGTGCTCCGTATTTTCTTTAAAGGGTACTTCTATAATTTAGTTTTTATCATCTCTTGGGCACTCTATTCCACTTCGACGCTTTACGTTTCTTAGCGGCATCTTGGCTCTTTTACCTTGAACCATAGCTCGCTATGCTTCTGAGGCTGCAAGAACCA
>JAZUMZ010000002.1:0-32804 GCA_045603885.1 Bacteroidaceae bacterium
TGGCGCAGATACTCCACACCCTCCATCCATTTCCTCTCCACTTCCGTGATATCGTAATCCGTATAGTTGAGAGCTTTGAGCATAGTCTCGTGGCGTGATTTGTGCTCCGCGTATTTACGCTCGAAATCATCGAGAATATCTCCCACCCTAAGTCCGTTTCTCGACACCTTGTCGGTATAGGTCGGTCCGATGCCCTTACCAGTGGTTCCCACCTTGTTCTTGCCTTTTGCCGCCTCGTAGGCCGCGTCGAGCAGCCGGTGGGTAGGCATGATAAGATGTGCCTTTTTGGATATATGAAGACGTCCTTTCAGGTCATGTCCGCTTTTCTCAAGGTCTTTGGCCTCGTCCATAAAGAGGTCGGGGGCGAGCACCACTCCATTACCTATAATATTAACCTTGTTGCCCTGGAAAATACCAGACGGGATAGAGCGCAGCACGTATTTCTGGCCTTCAAACTCCAGAGTGTGTCCTGCGTTGGGTCCACCCTGGAAGCGTGCGATCACATCGTATTTGGGTGTGAGCACATCCACAACCTTACCTTTTCCCTCATCGCCCCATTGGAGGCCTAAAAGAACATCGACTTTCATTGTCCTGTGATTTTTGAGTATTGGTTATTCTTAGTGTCTTTTCTTGATTTCCTGCCCGCACTCTCTTTCTCCAGCCTTTTCTTCATCCTCGTGGACTTGGAGATGCACGACGAGCATATTCCATAGACGCATGTCACTATCTGCTCCGAGTGGAACCGGGTGTACTTCACGGTGCTGAACGCCGCCGACACATTCTGGGCTTCGAACACCTGCATTTTCCCACACCGGGTACACACTGTGCGGAATGTCTCTTTATCTCCGAAACAGGCCTCATACTTCACGAGTCCGTCATCTACAAGCCTGATGACCAGTCCCAGGGAATAGAGCAGCTGCAGTGTGTTGTACACAGTCGTGCGACTCACCCTGAAGCGCTCTTGCAGGAAACAGAACACCTCGTCGGCGGTATAGAGCTTGCGGTCTCCGTAGAGCATCTCCAGAATAGCCATCCTCTCGGGTGTCCTCCGCATTTTAAACTCCTTGACATGTCTCTCAAGAATCAGCTTGGCGGAAACCAGCCTCTCCTCGTTGTCCATGACATGTTTTCTGTTTCGATTCTCCATGATGACGCACGTTTAGCGGATGCAAAGTTAATCAAAAAAAATGAAACACGGAAACGGATGCCGTCAAAAAGCGGAATCTTCCATCTCCCGCCCCACTTTTTCCGCCGCTGTCCTCAGCTGGCTGTTGTCGGAGAGCATAGCCGCCGCCACCTGGTCGCGGAGCTCGTCGGCCGACCGGTCTGACAGCCGCCGGTTCCTGAGGATACGGCAGACGGTGTAGAAACCGCATATCTGCTTCATCTCGGCCTCCGCCGCGATCCACCTGAACGCCAGTGTTGATGCCTCTGGGATTTTAGAAAACAGGTTGAGCGCTGCTATCTGCGCCAGTTCTGTAGTCCTGATGCCATCGGCCCACAGGTCGGCCAGGTCGTGCGACATCCTCTCAGGAGGATAGAGCCATGTTGCCAATATACGACATTCCCTGACCGACTCGTTCCACAGCATCTGCGCCAGCTCTGCCTTTGCCTCGTCGGCAGGACGGTCGGCAGGCAACATCATGTCGATTTCATTCTTGGCGATATACATGATGCGCGGCAGCTCCACACCGAAGTTCACGCGGTAGTCGGCGGTCATTCCGGCAGTCCGCATGATGGCGGACGCCACACCGTTCATATTTGCCCTCAGCTCAGCTTTTATGTCTTGGACTATTGAATACATAGTTTTAGGACAAGATTTATAGGCATTGAATTTTCGAAACTCAACTATTCACTATTCACTGTTCACTTTTAGTTTCAGTTTATCAGCGGGAGTATCGAGTAATTCCGTGAGTAACGGAGCATCTGGTCGGGATAGGCCTCGCCGTAGGTCACCCTCACGTCGGTGATATTGCCGTCGGCATCTTTCTCAGCCACGTAAACAGGGTTGATAAATCCTTTGTAAGGTGCGAGATTGAGTTTCTCATAGCGTTCGAGCACCTCCTTGTGCAGCTGCGGGTCAATCTTCACTCCATATCCTTCAATCAGCGCCTGCGCCGCCTGGAAGTCGCCAGTGCTCTTGATTCGCTGCACCTCAGCCAGCAGCTGTCCGAAGAGGTCTCTCAGCTTCTGGTAGTCGTTAATACGTAGATAGGTCTTTCCGTCTTTCTTGTACAGTTCCACGACATTCTCCGCCTTGCCTTTCTCAAAGCACCAGTTGGCGACGAACGCCCGGTTTCTCATGTGTGCCTCCTCTATGTCGTTGCCCGGCTGTATTCTGACGAGCTGTGTCATCATGCCGTTGAGCATATATGTATAGTATTGCGCCTTGTAAGCCTCCCCGTCGGGTGTCAGTCCCAGCTCCACCATCTTGGGGTCAGCCACATAGTATAGTCCGAAAAGGTCTGCCCTGCCCTCTTCCAGCGCCGAGCCGTATGCCTTGAGGCTGTCGGTATCCACTCCCGGCAGGAGTTTTCCGCTTCCGTGTCCGAGACACTCGTGCAGGTCGGTGTGCAGGTCGTCGGTGACATCGGCATATTTATCTACTATCGCCAGCACCTCCTTGTCCTCGATGAACTCGTCGCGGAATCCGTTGCCTTTCGCTGCGAGGTTATACGCCTCGGTGAGGTTGCCAATAGTGACAGACTTGGAGCCGTGCTCTTTCCTCACCCAGTCGCTGTTAGGCAGGTTGATGCCTATGGCTGTTGACGGATAGAGGTCTCCACCGAGTATGGCGGCTGTGATCACCTTGGCGCCCACACCTTTCCCCTTCTCTTTCTTAAACCGGCTGTCCACAGGCGAGTGGTTCTCAAACCACTGTGCGTTGGCACTGAGTGTCTCTGTACGCTTGGTCGCGTCGAGATCTTTGAAGTTCACGATGCTCTCCCACGACGCCTTCATGCCGAGCGGGTCGCCATAGCTCTCTGTAAAGCCGTTGACGAAGTCAACCAGAGGTGCCGTGTTGCCGGCCCAGAGGATGGTGTACTGGTCGAAGGTATGCAGGTCGCCGGTGGTGTAAAACTCAATGAGTTTGTCTATGACCGCCTGTTGGTCGTCATCCTCGGCGAAAGGCCTTGCTTTGCGCAGGTATTCCACGATTTTGGTGAGTGCCTGTCCGTAAAGTCCGCTGGTGGTCCATTTCCTCTCCTGCACCTTTCCGTCAACTTTCACGAGCCGGCTGTTCATTCCGAACATCACGGGATGGGGGTCGTCGGGGTTCTTCATGGCCGCATAGAACTCCTCCGCCTCTGCCTGTGTCACACCGTCGTAGTAGTTTCCGGCTGAGGTGAGCACGAGATCCTGCCCCTCCGCGAGGTTCACACGCTTTTGCTGGATGTCGGGATTGAAGATCACGTCGGCCAACTCCGCCAGCTGGCTCTTATAAGGTTTCAGCGTCTCGTCTGTTTCCATCGCCATAGACGCCTGGCGCATAAACCAGTCCTTTGAGAATCCAGGCACGAATTTCTCGCACCCGTAATGGTGGTGAATGCCATTGGAGAACCAAACTCTCTTGAGATAAGTCACGAATGCGTCGAAGTTATTCCTCTCGGCAATCACTACATCTTTATTCTGATGCAGGCAGTGGGCAAAACCATCATCATAGTTTGTGTATATTGTCTCCAAAAGCCGGCGTATTCTCAGGTTGTACTTACCGTTCTGATCCCAAAGAATGTCACGCCCGTAGAGAGCGGCCTCGCTGAGATAATAGATAAATGTTTTCTGCTTGAGAGAGAGGTTCTCAAAACCTTTTACCTCATAACGGAGCATCTGCAAGTCGGCGAACCGCTCGTCGTTATACTTAAAACTCCCGTCCTGGGCGCCGGCCTGCGAGGCGGCACCCGCCATCATGCTAAAAGCCATTATTTTTATTGATTTATTCATAATTACATAGACATGGCATGGTCAAGTTCATGACGTATCGCCTGATTAATAAATTCATTCATTGTAATTCCTGCAGAATAGGAATAAGCCGCTATACGTGAATGCAGGTCAGAGCTCATTCGCAAATTCATCTTACCACTAAATGGCTTAGAGGGAGTCACACCATCTGCTCTGCAACCTTCCAAATAGCTGTCCACCCCCGCTTGAAAATCATTCCTCAACTCATCAAGCGTCTGTCCTTCATACAGAATCAATGCCTTTTTCAGCCCCTGAACCTTTCCAAACAAGCAGTCATCCTCTTTTGAAAATTCTACAGTTCCTTTATACCCTTTATATTCAAGAAAATCCATAATCTACAAATAGGTCTTGCAAAGTTACTGATTTTAGTACTAACAACAAAAATAATCGGGAAAATTTTGTGAATTGTGAGATTTTGACAAAAAAAGGACGCTTGTGCGTCCCTTTTCCTGAAATTAGTGATGTTTCCTATAATCCTGCAATGATGTTTATAATCTGCACGACGTCGGAGATGTTGACTGCGTTGTCGGCGTTCAGGTCGGCTGCTGACGAGTATGAGCCCGCCGCTATGAGGTTGATAGTCTCCACCACGTCGGTGATGTTCACCGAGCCGTCACCGTTGATGTCGCCGGGCAAGCCACTTCCCTCTGCGACAAAACTGATTTCATCACTCCATAGCGATTTAGCATAGTCGCCCACAGAGCGAGCCACACAGAAATAAGTGCTGCCAGGTGTCAGTCTGGTAAATGTGAAACTGGTGTCGCTTGTGGTGAATGTCTTGCTCCCCTTCACCCTTGACGGCGCAGGGCGGGACTTGGATTCAACCTGAGTCAGCTCTTCCTCGCTGTAGGTTCCCTCGTATATGGCGAAGTGGTTCATATACATACGTCCTGTGGGGAACACCCCGACTCGGAAAAGAGAATCCCTTGTATAGAGATTTGCCACGATTCTTCCCTCTTTGTCCAAGGAGTAAGACTCCTCGGAATCGCCCGTGTTTGTTATAAACTGCAAGCGGAAATCGACCTTTGTACCGGTCTCGTATGGGGCAGCGCCGATAACAACGGTAATCTCACCGCTTTCTGGAACGTCATATACAGGACCGACGATATAGCCGTTTGCACTCGAGGTTCCGATTCTCAAAAGCTTGGGTGAGGTGAAAAGCTTGCTGCCAGCCCATCCACTGCTGTTACTGAGGTATTTGCTCAGTTTTGAAGAAACGTCGCTCAGTCCGTTCGACTTGGAGTAGAACCCATTGAAATCTTCTTTCATTATCAGACATGTAGCCGGGTCATGCGGAGCTGGCGGTTGCTCGGTAATCTCCAGTTCATAGCTTAAAGCCTCATCTACAGCATTCCAAGACACTGTCCAGCGGTTGTCGCCGGCAGTCTTGCTTTCTGTAAATACAGGAATACCCATCTCTGGCCGGCATGCAATGAAAGATATGAGTTGCCCGTCTTCCTTGATGTTGTCGAGGGGCTTGCTCAGGAAATATGTACCGTCTTCCGCCTCGTTGAAGAGTGTCATTGCGGGCTGAGTGTATTTGCTGAATTCTGTAACTCCCATTGTACCCGGGAAAGGGTCACCCGCAAGAGATGTGACGGAAAAATACGAACGTCCGTCAGCGGGCACCACTGCACATCGCGGGTGAGTATTGCTGGCATTCACGCCATTTGATGCCCACACCTCCTCTGAATAATCAATATGGGTTATAATCAACCCGTGACCATCAAGGGCGGAGTCGAAACCCACCAACTGACGATTCTCAAGCAGATAGTACTCATCCTTATGATTGTCGTTGTAGAGGATATATGCCTCTGGTTTTGTTGAAAGAGGCGCCATACCGGTCACAGTTGTACGCTGGTTGATTTCCTTGGGTGTGAGCCATCCGGCGAACATGCGTTCGTAGGCCGTAAAGCCGGCTGGAGTGCGTCCGTCGTTGTTATAGCTGCCTTGTGCCATCACGTCCCAGTTGAGCATGGCATCGGCTCCTCCACCAGATGTGTTATACATGTCGCGCAGTCCGAGACAATGGCTGAACTCATGGCAGGCAGGGCCGATTCCATCAATGATTTTTCCCTCAGTCTGCTCGTTTCCATAGAGTTCACAACTGCAAGCGTATGTGTTGATTAACTTACCGTCGAGTTTAAACTGCAAATTCCTTGCTCCGAGAAAATACTCATGTGGCCAGATGGTGTAGGCTGACGCCCCGTAGTTCTGTCCATATCCGGCATATACAACAAACACCTGATCCACCTCTCCGTCTCCGTCCCAGTCATAGTCGGCGAAGTTCAACTCCTTGTCGGCCTGCTTACACCCTTCAATCACGATTTCCCAAGGTCTTGTGTCATTTGAGCTACCATTGGGAGCACCGTAATATGACATAGAGTACTCAGCCTTGTAGGGGCCTGCCACGTCAAACTCAATATCGAGGTTTCCATAGCTCTGCTCAAGGAAATAGTCGCGCACAGAACCGCTCATACCATTGTCTGTATAGCCGATTTCGTTGAATATGCGTTTGTAGAGAGACTGAGGGTCTGACACGGAGAAATTCTGGTCACTGAAATAAATCAGGATGACGACTCCTTTTTTCTTACCTTTAAATTCTGTTGCTTTCCGGCGGGCTGGTTTTTTACGCCTTGCAGACTTATTCTCGTTTGCCTGTTTCAGACTGGTCCACTGGCTATCTATCTCCTCAGCACTTATGGGAATTAATTTATTGGAGCGTCTGACGTAGAACTGTCCGTCATTTCCGTTGTAGAATGAGAAATGCTCATCGCCGCGAAGTGTCAGCTCAACGACCGTCCCGTCGGCTTTTCTCATTTTCGACTTGGCGGGATATGCCGGAATAGCAATGGTATCGACCGCTGTCGCCAGCAACAAAGAACATAATAGGATTTTTCTTGTCATCTTAGAAAAGATTTAAAGAGGTGTACCGCTCTTCGACGATACACCCCTTATATTCAGATTGTATTATTGCTGTTATTTAATTCTTCCGTCCAAAGGATGTACGTGCTCCAGTAAAGTCGCTGATTTTTTTGAAACCTTCACTTTGTTCACGCTTCCATGTCCCATTGTACTCTCTTTGTGAGAGGCTACACGCTTGCGGACTGCTTCGGTGACGGCTTCAGGAAGCACAAGCTTGAATCCGTCCTCTACGCCGGCGTAATAACCGCCGTCATCATCAAAATGGATACCCTGATATTTGGTACCTGACTGGGATGTGAATGTAGGGAGTGTTATAACGCCCTCAGAAAGTGTGCCAAGATAGCCGCGCTCTTTCAGAGTGGCAAGGTCGTAGTTTTGAGCCATATAGCCACCCCAAGATGCAATAGATATCACACCGTAACCCAAATCAAGGCCTGTAGATTGTAGGTAAATAACCACTCCGTCAGGGTCTGTTGCGTCGATTTCAAGGTTTGTGTCGGTGTAGGACTCAGCCGACTCCTCATCAAACCAAGGATGTACGCCAGGAGCGAAAGGTTTCACAACGCGGTACAATCCAGGAGTATCTTTGTTCTCCAGTACCTCAACCTCGTAAGGACTTGTAGCCATAGGAGTCTCACCGCTATAGAGTGGAGCTACGAAGTTGTCAACAAAAAGTCCGGTTCCTAAAGAAACCCAAGGATTAGCGTCGCCCTTACCATAGTACTCGAATGGAGCTGATGCAATTGCTTTCACCTTGCCATTTGCGTCAACCACCACGAGAACAACCTGCAGAGCGCCGGTCATATCCTCAGCGATTGGAACATTTACATTGTTAGGATTTGTGATATCCAAATCAACAGCTTCCAACTCGCCGCTTTCAATTGCATCGGCCACTGCGTCCAAATCAACGTCGCCTGGCAGGACAACACCCTTAACGTTCTCAACATCCTCTCCGAATTCACCGGCCACAACTGCGTATGTAGCCTCGTCGGTGTCTGTGAATATACCTCTATATGTGATGTCAAGGGTATAATCCTTCGGAGTATATCCTGGGAAGATAACTTTAACAATACCAGAACTTTGGGTGTTGTCCCATCCTCCGACACCTACCATGTAGAAGTAAGGAGCCAGGTCAAACTCGCCAGGTGTGCCGTCTTCCTGATATCCGCCCACTTTGTTTGCAAGATATGTGGATTCGTCATCATAGAAGTATCCAGGATGGAAGAGCTCAACGTATGCTCCGTATGAGCTGTGGAGATAACCGGTGTTGAGGCGTGAGAAGAATACGAGGTCTTCATGGGTAATCTCCGTGTCAAATACCTTGTCACCAGGATGTAAAAGCTCTATATCCAGGTTCATCGTACGATTCTCGTCATAGTATTGTTTTCCGAAGCTTCCATAAGGGTCTTTGATTCTATAGATATTCGGATTAATCGTGTTGCGCAGAATTTCCACGTCACACTCGCCCTCTTCCCAGAAAGAGTCAATGAACTTACCAATTCCCAGTGATTCAAATGGAGCGGGAACTCCTACAGAGAATTCAAACACCGGGTCTCCCCATGCAGTGGTATATTGAGGCTCTACGCTTTCGCTCGACTCCTTCTCATCAGCCCTTGTTGATGCCTCTGAGGTTTCTTCATCCTCAGTAACCTCTTCTTCCTCCACTGGAGGGTTCGTATTCTCCGGAGCAATCACAGCGTCGGCAATATAGATAGTTGCACTGGGAAACTCATCATAATCCAGCTGACTACCGTCAAATGTGACAACAACATTTGCAGTTGAAGCTCCTTCTGGGAAAGTCACATATTTCGATTTAAGTGTATAGAAGTCATTTGCATCGACAAGACCCAACTCCACAGTAATCTCATCGTCTGTCTTTTGACGTGACACAGGGATGGAAATCTCGTTCACATCGAAGCCGCTGAGCTCAAAAACATGGCTGAGCTCTTTGCTGAAGTAAACCTGATCGGTGGTTGCCGTAGCGGGAGTATAACTCTTGTATTCATCCGCACAGGAGGCAAAGAGCACACCGAAGAGCATCAGCATCAGACTATAATTCAAATATTTGTTCATATTCTGTTATTTGTTTAATTGTTTGTTTTGTTTATGCCAATGGTTTACTCTGTCCATGGAGTGTAGAGGTCTGACGGGTCGGGGTTGTTCCAGCCCACAACAGCCTTGTTAACATTCTCCTCACTCTTAATAAGCACGAAGTTCATCCAAGCAGGACGACCATTAGTGTTCAGACGCGCCAGGCTGTAGAAGTTTGTGCCAGGATAGCCGCGTGTAACCGACATGTTAAGACGCTTGATGTCGAAGAAGGTCTGACCCTCTCCCCAGAGCTCAACACGTTTTTGGAACACAATTTCGTCGATAAGGTCTGCAGCCTGTCCCACTGAGAAGTTGGGGTCACGATAGGTCTTCATGAAATCCTCAACGAGCTGCTTGCCAAGAGCAGGATTCTGATGTGCTGCGGCCTCTGCCTCGATGAAATACATTTCCTCGACACGCATTACAGGATAAGCAGATGCTGCGCCTACGTTGTAGTCACCGTAGTTTCCTTGGTTAGGACGGAATTTGAGCGAAGCATAAGGAGGCATGGAGGTGTTCACCAACTCTTCTGTGCCAGGAATGATGCGGTTGAGAGCGCGCAGAGGTGACTCAGCAGGAGCCAGGAATTCCAGCTTGCGGAAGTCTGTGTTGCTGATTCTGTCATACATGCGCTTGTCCATCACGTTAAACGGCATGTTGGTCTCGCCGAATCCTGTGTATCCGAAAGTAGTCTGGTTACTCAGCCATGATGTCCAGTTGATGATACCACTCTGAACGGTGTCGTCCTCCTTTGTCTGCTGTGAGCCCCACATCCACTTGCTTATGGTGTTGAAGCCTGTCTCAGGGTCGAGGCAATCGTCTTGTGTCATAGGGTTGACACTTGCGTTGTCAATTGCCATGCGTGCATATTTCTGTGCGTTTGCATAATCCTCAACCCACATGTACAGACGTGCTTTCAGTCCATATACACATGCCAGGTCGGGAAGTGTGTTGCTATATGTGCTTGACAGGTTCACGATGTATTTCTCAGCATTGTCAAGATCTGAAAGGATGAAATTGAACATATCCTCACGAGATGCTCTCGGATTGTTCATTGTCTCCTCGAGAGGCATGATCTCTGTCACGATAGGCACAGTCAGGTTCAGCACATTGTTGCCGTCTTTGTTGATATTGCTGGTTTTGTCGTTTGGCAGGAACTCATAGCAGCGTGCCAAATCGAGATAAGCGAGTGCCCTGAACGCATATCCTGCGCCAAGGAAGCCCAGCTGACGCTCTGTAGCGGTCTCAACGTTGATGGCAGAGATGGCTGTGTTGATAGTCAGCACAAAGCCGTAATAATAGTTGAAGATATACTGGCAGAACACATATCCGTCTCCCTGATATTTGTTCTGAGCCCAGTAGTAGAAGTGTGATGCATAGTTGGTTACAGAGTGTCCCATATCACCGGTCATCAAGTCGCGGATATACATGTTTGCTCCATAGCCGAAAGGATAATGCCAACCACGTTCAACAATTGATTCACTGTAATTGTTGAAATACGACGGCATGGCCAAAACGGCGGCCTCGGTGGCCAGCGAAGACTGCGTCACCTGCTTTTCTGTGGCAGTGCTTGACTGAGGCTCTGTCTCATCAAGACATCCTGTCAGCATTGTCACACCCATACCAAGTGCCGCAAACACCAATATTTTATTAATGAATTTCATACGTCTATATTTTTTTAACGTTTTTTATTATTAGAATGTCACTGTAATACCACCAGAGATTGTGCGTATTGGCTTGTAGTATGTGTTGGTTACGCTTCCTGTGATGCTCTGGCGAGGGTCAAGACCCTGACGCTTTGACAAAAGCCAAACATTGTCGGCCACACCGTAGATGCGAAGACCCTCAACACCGATACGACGGAGCAGGCTCTTGGGGAAAGAATAGCCGATTGTGATGTTGGCCAGTGAGAGGTAGGATGCACTGGTAAGCCAGCGGTCGCTGCCGGAAGCCATGTAAGAGTCATTGTACTGGAAGCGTGGAATATCGGAGTTGCTGCCATAGGTCCAAGCCTTGAGGATGTCCTTGTGGAGGGCATGTCCCTGGCTTGCGTCCATAAGTCCTGCATATGTTCCGTCATATACCTTTCCGCCTAACTGATACTGGAAGTCAATTGAGAAGTCAATGCCTTTCCACTTCACAGCAGTACCGAAACCACCATATACGTCGGGCAACATGTCGCCACAGATATAGTAGTCACCGTCGTTGTAAGTAGTTGTAGTTGTTGTGCCTACAATCTTACGATGCTTCTCGCCGTTATAAGAGTCAGGATCGTCAATCTTGTTGCCCTGCTTGTCATAGTATATGTCGTTGTCGTTCTCGTCCTTCTCATAAACATTCATCAGGAACATAGACTCGCCCGTCTTAGGGTCAACACCGGCATATTTCTTTGTCCAGTAAGAGTAGCGTGATTTGCCCTCTGTATAGAAATAACTTCCAGAAGAATATCCGTAACGTGCAATTTCATCATACCAAGACTTGCGCTCCTCGGCCAGTTTGGTGATTTCGTTGTGGTTGGTTGTGAAGTTCAAGTATGCGGTCCATGTGAAGTTGCGGTTGCGGATGATGTCGCCCTTGATGTCGAACTCAAGACCGTTGTTCTTCATGTTGCCGACATTTGAATACTGTCCGCTCCATCCATAGGTCACAGGGAAGTTAATCCATGAGAGCATGTCCTTGGTTGTGTTGTTGTAGTACTCAATTGTACCGCTCAGACGTCCGTTCCAGAAGCTGAAGTCAACACCGATGTTGAACTTGCCGTTCTTCTCCCATGTGATGTCGTGGTTACCGTGATCAGCGGGCTTGATGGCTACGTTGTCGTTGGAGTTTACGATGGAGTATGTCTTTATATATTGATAAGATCCGATATAGTCGTTACCGTTCTCACCATAGCTCATCTTAAGTTTGAGCTCGTCAACCCACTTGGCGTTGAACCAGTTCTCCTTATTGATAAGCCAGCCTGCACCAACCGACCAGAATGTACCCCAGCGGTCAGACGGGTCGAAGCGTGATGAACCCTGACGCAGGAGAGAGAAAGATCCGAAATAGCGTGTGTCATAGTCATACATCACACGGCCAAGCCATGACTCTGTGTTATAGCGAGCCTTTGATGAAGATCCTGAACCCATGATTACCGCTCCTGCAAGCTCTTTGTTGAACACTGAGAACTGGTTGTTCTTGTAGGCGCTCAATCCGTAAGTGTATGAGTTGTAATACTCATGACCAACCATCACATCGAAATTATGGTTGCCAAATGAGCGGATCCAGTTCAAACGCTGCTGGTAGTTAACAGACCACTGACGACCGTGAGACTTGTACACCTGTCCGTTGAGGTCGGCATACTGTCCGAAGAACGGGTTTGTGGTTTCTGTTACTCTGTATTCGTCGAGATACACGTTGTTGATTGAGTAGAACGTGAAACCAAGGGGCAGAGTGAATTTGAATGTACCAGTACCGTTGAATGTATTGCCTTCGTTGTTGTCTGTGTTAAGCAAGTTGGCAGATACAGGGTTCGCCTGACTCAGGTAAGGACGGAATGCAGTGACTGTACCGTCACCATAGTCGTATCTTATCAATCTTGACTCAGGGTCATAAATCTTATTGCCGTTCACGTCGCGGATATACATAGGATAGATCGGGGCAATGTTGGAAAATGCGAATGCATTGCCAGAGGAGCCTGAGCTACCGTCATCTCCGAGAGTGTTCTGGTTGTAGTGGCTGTATGCCATGTTCATCTCAATGTTAAGCCACGGCTTGAGCTGGTAGTCAGCCTTCAAACGTGAGGTCAAGCGCTTGTAGTCGGAAGCGGCGGCGATACCCTCGTTGTCAAGATAGTTGACTGAGGCGTAGTAGTTGCTCTTGTCTGTGCTTCCTGTTGCAGACACTGTGTATTCCTGACGGAGGGCGTTGCTGTAAATCTCGTCTTCCCAGTCATCAGGAGTAAGGTAATACTGCTGGCCATTTCTTGTCACCACATTACCAAGTGTGGCATTAGGATTGAGTTTGCCGTTAGTACCAATCATGTACTGTCCGTTCGGAACATTATACACATTGTAACCAAGACCGAAGTCAGGATCGTCGATAAGCTTGCTGTTAGCCCACTGCCAAGCCTGTTCGGGGGTGAGAGCCAACTTGTCCTGAGCATACCTGTTCAGGCCGCTGTACCATACCTCGTAATATTTGGCAGGGCTTTTGATAACCTTATATTCAGGCATCGCCTTGGAGTTTGCACCCCACTTTGCGTCAACAGTAATCTTCGCATTCTCACCTTTTTTTGCTTTCTTGGTTGTGATGAGAATCACACCGTTACCACCGCGGGCTCCATAGAGAGCTGAAGAAGCTGCGTCTTTCAACACGGTCATACTCTCAACGTCGATAGGGTTAATCTGGTTGAGGTCGCCGTCGAATGGTGAGCCGTCGAGCACGATCAGAGGTGACAATCCGGCATTGATGGAGTTGACACCACGAATGCGGATGGTTGGAGTGGAACCCGGTTGTCCTGAAGCAGTATTTATCTGAATACCAGAGGCTTTACCCTTCAAGGCATCAACAACGTTCATAACCTGCGTCTTGTCAATCTCCTCTGCTCCGACAACAGCGGCAGAGCCGGTGAATGCAGACTTCTTAGCAGTACCATAGGCTATAACCATCACCTCGTCCAACTGCTTGTGATCCTCTTCCATGGACACATTCACGTTAGGTCTGATAGCCACCTCTGTGTCTTGCATGCCGAGATAGGTCACGAGCAGCGTAGTTGCGCTGTTAGGAACATTTTTAATCTCGAACTTACCGTTCACGTCGGTAGAGGCTCCGATAGATGTGCCTTTAACACGGACGGTAGCTCCCATGATCGGGTCACCTGAGGCAGCTTCATGCACTGTACCGGTGACAGTCTTCTGGGCGAATGCCATACCCACTGACATAATGCAGAGGGCAAGCATCAAGCATAATTTTTTTCCCATTCCTTTTAATTTTAGTTAGAAACTTAAAGGAAACAGGAATGGTGAATGTCATCAAGCATCCAAGACACATATTAGAATGCGTTATCCATAAGACGCACAGCCTCAATTCGTTTTGAGTCCACGATGTCAGCGTAAATCTGGGTGGTGGTAATGCTGCTATGGCCGAGCAGCTTGCTCACGACATACAAGTCTGCTCCGAGAGTGATCTCCATAGTGGCGAACGTGTGGCGTGAAGTGTGGAATGTGACGGTTTTGTCAATGCCGGCTTTCCTCACCCAGGTTTTCAAAGGTGCGTTTACCGCACCAAGATGTGATGGCAGAGGAAACACCTTGGTGCTCTCACGCCTTGTGGGAAGCCAACGCAAAGCATTGGTACTGAGGGGAATGCATACACAACGCCGGGTCTTCTTCATCTGGATGGACAGGCTCACATCTTTCCCGGATGTGTGAATGTCTTTCCATCTGAGCTGGCTGAGGTCGGAAATTCTGAGCCCGGTAAAACAGGCAAACAGGAATGCCCTCTTTATGGTCACACACCTCGTGGGGGTGGCAATCAGCCGTTTGACCTCATCAATTGTAAGATATGTGCGCTGCCGCTGACCTCCGCTGATGGATTTGTAATCATCCCGTTCTAAGGATTCCAGCGGGTTCTGCTGTATATATCCCCGTCTCAGCGCAAATCTCATCGTACTGCTCAGTATCCTGAGATAAAGGCGTGAGGTTGTATGGCACAGTGGTCTCAAACCACCATGGCGTTGTTCTTTTGCTTCACAGGCAAGATAGTGGATGAATCTACGCAGATAGTCCGTATCCACCTCTGCCAGCAACACCTCTTTGTCATTGAAAAACCTTATATGCCGCTCCACATTGCGGATGTTCCTGACCACAGATATACTGTGTCCTGTCTGCTCTTTCCATTCGGTGTAAGTTCTTAACAATGTGCTCAGCGTCATTTGACCGCCTGCCATGTTGCCCGTCTCCCATCGCTTTTTCTGAATTGTTTTCATAATTGTTGGAGTTAAATAAATTGTCTATTGAACTTTTTTAAAATAAACTATTCAACTTTCGCAGGTCGTATGTCTGTGAAGTTAATTTGAGTAACTTCTCTGTTCAATCCAAGTGCCGCAGGCACGCAGTTTCTTCGTTTGTATCATAACCTCAAAGAGGTTACATATTAATAACCCCGGGTCGCAAACGCAGTGCAGCGTACCCGGGGAATCACAGTCACAACAACAAACAATGCGAACCCTGAAGGGGTTCCATAACACGAATATTTGATTTGAACTTCTTTAACCCTTTTTTCAACATATAATTGCCATGTATTTGTCATATAATTCAAGTTCCGCAAACTCTACAGCAAGCTATAATCCTGATGTTATGGAACCCTTTCAGGGTTCAGGGTACTACTGGTTTTTCCATATCCCCGGGTAATTCAACATCTCTTCGCTTGTTTCATAACCCGGGGTTACTAATATATAACCCCTTTGGGGTTAGTCTGCAACACTTGCAAAACTCTTGAATAAATTATTTTCAGGAATAGAATAATCTATATTGTCAGAACAGGAACGTGAGGTGTGAGTTCCTATTTTTTTGTTCGCCCGTTACCATCGTGGAAAGGATGGAGATTCCTAAAACTTGTTCTCAAAAAGTGTGAAAATGGAATAAAAATCATAAAATTTTACTCTTTTTGCAGTTTTTTTGCAGTTTTTTGCATAAAAGTGTGTGTTTTTAAGATTTTTTTTATATTTTTGCACGTTAAACTGAAATAGTGTGGTTGTAAAATCGCATGACGTAGGGAGAATTAGAGACAAAAAGAGAAGAAGCGAGCCACATAATATATATAATGTGTAGAAACTATTCATTCGGTATAGATCACATTCGGTATAGATCACTTGATTTTGCAAAAAAGCAAAAAATCTAATGATAATTATAATTACTAACTAAAATTAAAAGGAATGGGAAAAAAATTATGCTTGATGCTTGCCCTCTGCATTATGTCAGTGGGTATGGCATTCGCCCAGAAGACTGTCACCGGTACAGTGCGCGAAGCAGCCACAGGTGACCCGATCATGGGAGCTACCGTCCGTGTTCAAGGCACCTCCTTGGGAGCCTCTACCGACGTGAACGGTAAGTTCGAGATTAAAAATGTTCCTAACAGCGCGACATCTCTGCTCGTGACCTATCTCGGCATGCAGGATGCTGACGTGGCAATCAAGTCGAACGTGAATGTGTCGATGCAGGAGGACAACAAGCTTCTTGACGAGGTGTTTGTCGTGGCATACGGTACAGCCACCAAGGCCAACTTCACCGGTTCTGCCGGTGTTGTGGATGCGGCTACGATTGAGAACCGCCAGATTTCCAACCTCACCAATGCACTCGCTGGTAACGTTGCCGGTGTCACCTCTCTCAAAGCCACCGGTCAGCCAGGTACGTCCGCCACAATCCGCATCCGCGGTTTCGGCTCTATCAACGCCGGAATGAATCCGCTCTATGTGATTGACGGAATCCCTTTCGAGGGTGACATCTCCTCAATCGACCCTGCTGACATCGACCAGATCTCAGTGCAGAAAGACGCTGCCGCCACCGCCCTCTACGGCGCCCGCGCCGCAAACGGTGTGGTTATGATCACAACCAAAAAGGGCGGACGCAACCAGGACGCCAAGGTGAACTTTGAGGCAAGCTGGGGTTCCAACTCACGAGAGATCAAGACCTACGACGTGATCAAGAACACCAACCAGTACTTTGAGCAGCTCTACCGCACGAACTACAATAACGCGATTTACCGCCTCGGCCAGTCATCGGCAGCTGCTCACAACTATGCCAACGCAATGGCGGCCTCAGCCACCGGATATCCCATCTATACTGTTCCGGACGGCGAGCAGCTTTTCAACGTTGGCGGGCGTATCAACCCCAACGCCACTCTCGGATACAGCGACGGCACCTACTTCTATACTCCCGACGACTGGGAGAAGAAGTCGTTCAGCAACGGTCTGAGACAGGAGTACAAGGTGAATGTTCAGGGTGGTACAGACAAGATGACTTACTACTTCTCCTCAAGCTACCTGCTTGACGAGGGCGTGATTCCAAAGTCTGACTTCGAGCGTATCAACACCCGCCTCAATGTGGAGTACCAGGCAAAAGATTGGCTGAAGTTCCGCTCCAACATGCAGTATTCCAATGTCTCCAGCAAATATCCGGACGACCAGACAGAGAGCAATTCCTCCGGCAACGTATTCGGACTGGTTGCAAGCATGGCTCCGGTTTACCCTATGTATGTGCGCGACGCCAACGGCAACATACTCTACAACGGCAAGACCCCTGTTTATGACTATGGTGACGGCGAGACTATGAACTACACCCGTAACCACATGAATATCGCCAACCCTATCGGCGACCTAACCTATAACACAGAGCAGTATCTGAGCGACGTACTCGCCGGCCGTTGGGGTGTGGATATCAACCTGGTGAAGGGTCTGACATTGACCTACAACCTCGGTCTGAACCTCTACAACCAGCGCACCCACTATGCCACCAGCGGTCTGTACGGACAAAGCAAGGCAAGTGGAGGACAGGCCGAGCAGGCTGAGGATCGCCAGATTGAGCTGTCTCAGCAATATATGGCGAACTACCGAAACACATTCAACGACCTTCACAGCATCGACCTCACAGCACTCTACGAGACCAGCGACCTGACAGGCGAGTCTTTCTGGGGTATCAAATCCAACCTGTACCGCCAAGGCTCTTGGGTTATCAGCAACGCTATCGACAACCCTAACGCAGGCGGCTCAGAGGGCAAGCGCGCATACCGCTCTTGGATAGGCAAGTTCAACTATGACTACGACAACAAATATTTCGCTCAGTTCAGCGTACGTCGCGACGGGACATCACGTTTCCACAAAGACCACCGCTGGGGTACATTCTGGGCAGCATCCGCAGGATGGGTAATATCCAAGGAAAAGTTCATGGAGAACGCCAAATGGGTGGACTTCCTCAAGCTGCGCGCGTCATTCGGACAGACCGGTAACGATCAGGTGGGAAACAACTACGCTTACGTTGACCAGTACTCAATGACCGGGGCAAACGGTGTGTTCTCAGACGCAAACCTCTACTACAAGGGTAACAAAGACCTCACTTGGGAGAAAACCAACTCATTCGACGTGGCGTTCGATTTCGAGTTCTTCAAAGGTATCCTCACCGGTTCGCTCGATTTCTACAACCGCACGACCAAGGACATGCTCTACTACAAGCCGGTGGCTCCCTCGCTTGGTTATTCTTCACTGCCTATGAACATCGGCTCAATGCGTAACATGGGTGTTGAGCTTGACCTGCACGCACAGATTTTTAAGACCAAGAACCTCACATGGAAAGCCGACTTCAACATCAACTACAACGACAACGAGATTCTGAAGCTCGCTCCTGAATTGAAGGGTGAGCTTATCGACGGCAGTCGCATCTACCGTGAGGGACACTCCATGTATGAGTACTATCTCGTGAAGTACGCTGGTGTTGACCCTGTCAACGGCCGCGCACTCTACTGGGCAAAAGACGACGCCGGCAATGAATATGCCACATACGACTGGTCTGTGGCCCGCAACACCAACCGACAGGCAACCGGCAACCTTCAGCCTAAGTTCGCAGGCGGCTTTGGCACCACTCTCGAGTTCTACGGATTCGACTTCTCAATACAGTGCAACTATCAACTTGGCGGCAAGCTCTACGACAATGGTTATCAGGGACTCATGCATAACGGTGGAACAAGCTATGCCGGCTCCGCCTGGCACAAAGATATCCTGATGGCATGGACACCGGAGAATACCAATACAGACGTGCCACGCATCGCGGCAGGCGACCAGTACACAAACTCAACCTCTGACAGGTGGCTCGTGTCATCCAACTATCTTTCAATCAACAATATCACCTTGGGCTACACCCTGCCTAAGACTCTCACAAGACGTATCCGCATCGACGGCATCCGCATTTACTGCTCAGCAGACAACGTGGCTGTATTCGCTGCACGCAAGGGACTTGATCCGCGCATCGGCGTTACTTCTTCCGACAACGCATATTATTCTGCACTGCGCACAATCACAGGTGGTATTAAGTTAACTTTCTAAACTCAAGAATTACTTTAGATTATGAAAATGAAGAAATTATTGATAATGGCTCTGGGCGGCATGCTTGCCGCTTCATGTGCCGATCTTGACACAGAGCCACAAGGCAGCACTGTCACTGCCGACCAGAAGGCAGAAGTCGTGGCTAACGACCCGTCGAAAGTTAGTGCGTCGGTATCGGGTATTACCTCCATGTTCAGCGTGTATGAGAAGTTCTATTCAAGACACTATGACTACGGATATGCCACAACCATGCTGGAGTTGGACTCACGCGGCATCGACATGGTGGGCGAGGATGTGGGATATAACTGGTACACCTACGGACTGGATCTTACAGACCGCTCACTTACCGCAGAGCTCAACGTAATCACCTGGCGTACGCTATACAACCAGGTTCTGGCCACCAACGATGTGGCCAAGCTGATTGACGTGGAGACCGACAACCCCACACTGAAATTTTATCTCGCACAGGCACTCGCTATCCGCGCGTTCGACTACATGACCCTCGCACAGATCTATCAGTTCACCTACGAGGGCAACGAGGACGCTCCCTGCGTGCCGCTGCTGCTCGACACCAATGTTGACGAGATGGGTGCCCTCGGAGGCGCTCCGCGCGCCACAGTCGGCGAGGTATACGCACAGGTTATCGAGGACCTCACCAATGCCATCAACCTGCTTGAGAACAACAGCGTGAGCCGCGACGACAAGCGTTACATCAGCCTCGACGTGGCTTACGGACTCCGCGCGCGCGCCAACCTCATCATGCAGAACTGGCAGGCTGCAGCAGCCGACGCACAGGCAGCTATCTCCGCCGCCACCTACGCATCCCCAATCTCCATCTCAGAGGCCAGCCAGCCCGGATTCGTGGACATGTCAGAGAAAGACTGGATGTGGGGCATCAAGATTGAGGAGACCGACCGCGTCGTTACCTCCGCTATCGTGAACTGGCCGAGCCACATGGGCTCGCTCAACTACGGCTATGCCTCTGTAGGCGCTTGGCGCCGTATCAACAAGTCGCTCTATGACATGATCAACCCCACCGACGCACGTAAGGGATGGTTCATCAACGAGCAGGGTGTGAGCAGCAACCTCAACGAGGAGCAGCAGGCCTATATCTCTAACACCGCCAAGGCTCCCGCCTACACTCAGGTTAAGTTCGCGCCTTATCAGGGCAAAATCTACCAGGACACCAACGCCAACGACATTCCGCTTATGCGTATAGAGGAGATGTACCTCATTCTTGCCGAGGCACAGGCAATGGGCGGCAACCCGTCAGCAGGAAAGTCCACACTCGTGAACTTCGTACGCACCTATCGTGACTCCGCCTACAATACCAACGCCGGATCAGCAGAGGATGTACAGAACGCTGTATGGGTTCAGAGACGTATCGAGCTTTGGGGCGAGGGTCTCAGCTATTTCGACCTCATGCGCCTGCGCAAAGGTATAGACCGCGCGTCCACAGAGTGGAAGAACATGAAGGATAAAGAGGATGACAACTCCATGATTCAGTATAACTACCGCATTCTCGACACCAAGGCAGCTGAGCGTGTGGCTATCGAGGCTGTGAAAGCCGGTAAGGGAACAACTACAGGAGAGCCTGTCAACGCCCTCATCTATCAGATTCCTAACTTCGAGACTGAGTCCAATCCTCAAATCAACGACGCCGACAACAACCTCGGCGCACCTGACCTGCAACCAATTTTGAAATAATTAAAACAAGTGTATTATGAAATTATATAAATCATTGCTTTTCATGCCGCTGGTCGCAGGCGCAATCCTTACTTCCTGCAACGATGACGGCTACTGGGACAAGGCGTCTCTCAATGATATGGGATATGAGGCGGGCAAAACCACCTACACCTTCACCGTAACTGAGGACGGCAAGCAGTTTGAGTCTGAGGAGACATCCCTCGGCACAACCTTCCACATAACCCTCATAAGACCTTCCTCCGATGGTGAGCTGACTCTCCCGTTAGAGGTGGCTTTCGACACCAACGCCGACTCTCCGGCCCTCAGCGTACCGGCTCAGGCTGTGTTCGCCGACGGAGAGACCGCCACTGACGTGGACGTTACAATCACCCGTGAGCTGAACCCCGGTGAGACTTGCACGGCGTTTATCGCTGTTGACCCCTCACTGTTCGGTATCACCCCTGTCGAGAATCCGGGCGACGCGCCTGAGGCTCCCGAAGAGCCAGGCGAGGATGCCACCGACGAGCAGAAGGCCGCTTACGAAAAGGCTAAGGCCGCATACGACGCCGCAATGGCGGAGTATGAGCCTAAGGCCGCCGCTTACAGCGTGTATGTGTCACGCATGAGTGAGTACAAACTGTCGTGCACAGTGTCTGTATCCAAGGAGAACGCATGGGTGGACTATGCTACAGGTACTTACTGCTACACCCTCGCATTCTGCGACTACGACCCGGAGACTCAGACTGAGAGTCCGGCTTACGACGAGGGACTCACACTCCAGAACTACTCAGGCGACACCACCAAGTTCAGAATCCTTGACTGGGGTCTCGGCTCGACATTCACATTCTCTTATGATCCCTCAGTGGACGGTATTAATGTTATCGTAGACTATCAGTCAACAGGCTACTACGAGGAAGGCTACGGAATGGTGTATGTCGCTGACATCTGCGACTGGACCGGCTCAACCAACTATGGCTACAGCTACTATGACGAGGAGAGCAGCACATTCTACTTCGCGGCTTACTATCCTATCGTTCCTGATAGCGGAAGCATCCAGTATTCTTACGGATACGGATATGAGACATTCACTATCACTGACCTGGCTGTGAAGAGCCGTCTCAACACTGAGGTGAAGAAAGCGAAGAGAGAAAGAGCTCTCCGTCCGTTCACCTCAGCCATCGCAAAGTAATTATCGCGTCAGACAGGGGATATTCGAACATCGGTATCCACCGTTCAGATAAACTATCGGAAATACTTGCGGACCCGAGTTGTGGTCCACAAGTATTTTCCGTGATTTAAGGATTATCTATGAAGAAGTTATTAGTTTTCATGCTCCTGCTCAATTCCGGCATTGCGGCAGCAGCTCCCATTAAACTGTCGGAGGCTATGGAAAAAGCCACGACTTTCTTCCGTAATAAAGGAATTGCGGTCGATTGCCTGCAATATACTGACCCACAGAGCCTGGCAAAGAGCCGGGACGTTATATCCTCACCGGATCCCGCCTTCTATGCCTTCAACAACAGCGATGGCGAAGGGTTCGTAATAATCGCCGGAGACGACCTCCTGCCCGACGTGGTGGGTTATGCTCCCGACGGAAACATCCCCGACAATTACGATGAGCTTCCCTGCTGTCTGAGACTGTTTTTAGACTCCTACACACAGTATGTGGACGACGTGAGGCAGGGTAAGGCAAGAAAACCGGCAAAAGCCAACGGTGTGAGCGTGGGAACTCCTGTCGTGGAGCCGCTCCTGGCCTCCAAATGGGGACAGGGCTCGCCTTACAACACGTTCTGCCCGAACAACGACCCGGTGGGGTGTGTGGCCACGGCTATGGCGCAGATTCTCTTCAAGTGGAAGTGGCCGGAGACAGGAAAAGGAAGCCTGACATACACCAACGACTACGGGGAGCACACCACAGACTTCTCACAGTCAACCTACAACTGGAGCATCATGCGACCCTCCTATTCCGCCCTCGACCTGAAGAAACGCGTGGAGGCGTGTGAGGCGGCGGCGCTTATCTCCAAGGACTGCGGAATGGCGACATATATGTCATACACCCCTTCGGGAAGCGGCACCTACTCACAGTATGTGCCTAAAGCCCTCGCTAATTTCTTCTCTTACAAAGCTTCGACCCTTGACTACATGAGGCGCGACTGCTGCTCGTCGAAAGAGATGTTTCTCAGCGTCATAAAGCATGAGCTGGACGAGGGCAGACCTGTCTTCTTCTCCGCCAAATCTCCCACCGGCGGCGGCTCCGATGCGAGCGGACATGCGTTCGTGGCGGACGGCTACGACACCGAGGACTATATACATGTGAACTGGGGATGGAACGGCAGCTCCAACGGATATTACGATGTGTCGGTGATGGACGGAGGCTCCTATACGTTCAACAGCGACCAGTGTATCTACTACGGCATCGAGCCAGACTATGAGGGAGTGGACACCCGGCTCCGGCAATGCAGGATTTACCTTGTCAACGCACCGGCGGTGATAATTAAGAGCGTATCCCTGTCTAAGACTTTTGACGTGAAAATCAGGACGTTCTACAACTCCCATCCGTTCAGCAACTCATTTCATATAGCTGTGGGTATGTACGACTACGACGGACAGCTGCTCGACATAGTAACGACCGGCGACAACACCACATTCCTCGCCGCATGGAACGGATTAAATGATTATGACCCGCTCACATGCCAGGTGCCGGAGAAATACTCGGCTGAAGGATACTACTATCTTAGCGTGGTCACCCGTCAGGACGGATACGACGACTGGGCGCTGCCCGACAAGACAGGCGGCCCGGAGAAAAACCGCATATACATACAGGTGAAAGACGGCGTGGTGTATTTTAACGTGGAGAAACCAGAGCTTGCCGGCGACGTCAACGGCGACGGTTCGGTCAACATCACCGACGTAGTAACGGCCATCAACCTCATAGCGGCGGGCAGCTACTCAGCCGAAGCCGACCTTAACGCCGACAACACGGTCAACATCACCGACGTGGTACAGATAATAAACATCATAGCTGGGATATAGAAACATGGCACTAATATATGAAAGGACGCTCAGGCGTCCTTTTTTTCTTGTCCACTTTTGAGGGGCAGTACATAACATGATGCTTTCATTTATTGAGTTCAAGTACAAAGTTTATCATTTTCAACGATATTTTTCCACTTTTTAGAAAAAAAACACTAAATTTGCAACGACAACTAATTTTATTCAAAAAATGAGACGAACAAAGGTCGTGAATAAAATCCGAGAGGTGGCCCACAAGATGAGTCCCCGTGTTCAAACTATCCTCTATGGTTCTGAAGCACGCGGAGACGCTCGTCATGATTCCGATATAGATTTGTTGATACTAGTGGACTCTGAAAAGCTTACCTATAGTGACAAGGATAATATTATCGCACCTTTTTATGAAATTGAGCTTGAGACAGGCATCATTATAAGCACATTGATAATGCCTCGCAAAGAGTGGGATAGCCGCCCCTTCCTCACTCCTTTTCAGAACAACATAAATAAAGAAGGTATTATATTATGAATACTGAACTAACAGAAGACAATTATGAGGCCCTATCACGTTACCGGCAGGAGCGTGCACATGAAACTTTAGCTGAAATTCCTTTTCTTCGTGACCAAGGATATTTTAATACTGCCACAAATCGTCTATATTATGCGTGTTATTATGCTGCTATTGCACTTTTGACAAAACACCACATATCTACAAATACTCATGCTGGAGTCAAGACAATGCCAGGCATGCATTTTGTATCAAAGGGACTAATTTCAAAGGAGAGTGGACGAGCATTCTCCAACCTATTTGATAGCCGCCAACGTGGCGACTATGATGAATTTGTTTACTCGACTCGTGAAGAAATAGATGAACTCTACCCCAAAGCTCAACATTTTATAGAGGAGAGATTCCCTGTTGCGTAGTTAACCAGCGTACAAAGATATGTTTGAGAAAGAGACAGAGCAATACGAATGCCTGCGCCGGGATTATGAGACCAAATTGAAGAGGCGTATGGACGCAAAGGAATGGATGGAATATAACGAGATTCTGTTCAGCGCCCACTCATGCGCCATCGAGGGTAATTCCTTCACTGTGGATGACACGCGTGTGCTGAGGGAACAGGGCTTGTCGATGGTTCCTCTGGGCAAGTCCTTGCTCGAATGTGCCGAGATTGCCGACCATTTCCGCGCTTTCGACTATATGACCTCGCATCTTGATCACCCATTCGATGAGGCATTGCTTAAAGAAGTAAACCGCTTAGTCACAGAACACACCTTGTCATATAAGGCCCCCGGAAGCATTCCGGGTGAGTACACTACAGTTGACATGGCCGCCGGCGACACAGTGTTCGGCAACCATGAGGCTCTTATCGCGCGTGTGCCAGCTCTTATGGACTCCACAGACAAAGCCATTCGCGACGGACACCACCCCATGGTCGTGGCAGCACGTTTCCATGGCTATTTTGAATATCTCCATCCTTTCCGCGACGGAAACGGACGCACGGGACGGCTGATGTCAAATTTCATTCTTCTAAGAGCCGGCCATCCATTGCTGATTATCGACAGCAACGACCGTGAGGCCTACATATACTCGCTCAAGCAGATTCGCAAAGAAGGCACCGACGAGCACTTAACAGCATTCTTCTTCAAATCCGCCATGCAACGGATGAAGCATGAGCTGTCACAAAAAGCACGTAACTCCCACCTCTCATTCTTGTTTTGAGAATACTCTAATAATTATTTTTCGTGTCCACTGGAAGCGTCTGCTACATCTGCTACATCCACTGGAAGCGTCTGCTACATGAGAACACAAAAATGGGGATTTTGGAATATTCGGGTATAATAAATTTAGGGATTTTGGAATATTTTGGCAAAAAAATTTGGGGATTTTGGAAATTCTGCTTATTTTTGCACCCAAAACACATATAGGATATGTCGGATAAAAGAGTTTTTAAACGCAAGATATATGGCCGGATGCTCCAATGGAAGCAGGAGCGTGACGGCAGGACCGCACTTCTTGTCAAAGGCGCCCGACGTGTAGGCAAGTCCACCATTGTTGAGGAGTTTGCCCGTCAGGAGTACGAAACATACATGCTCATAGACTTTTCAAGAGCCTCGGAAGAGGTTAAATCACTATTCAACGACGTGATGGATCTTGACTATTTATTCTTGCGTCTGCAGGCTATTTATAACGTAATCCTCAATGAGCGCCGTTCAGTAATTATCTTCGACGAGGTTCAAAAGTGCCCTCTCGCAAGACAGGCAATCAAGCATCTTGTGAAAGACCATCGGTATGACTATATAGAGACCGGCTCACTTATCTCCATCCGCCAGAACACCAAAGGAATCATTATTCCAAGCGAAGAAACCCGTATCGAAATGTTCCCGATGGACTACGAGGAATTTCGCTGGGCTTTGGGTGACAAGGCAACATTTCCGCTCCTCCGTCAGTTCTTTGATAAGCACATGCCGCTTGGAGAGGCCTTTCGTAAATCCATGCGGGATTTCCGCCTGTATATGCTTATTGGCGGTATGCCACAAGCTGTAAACGAATACCTTGACACCAACAATCTCAGCAAGGTTGATACAGTCAAGCGTGAGATTATTGACATTTACTTAGACGACTTCCTAAAAATAGACTCTTCTGGTCGTGCCTCACAACTATTCCAGTCCATACCCGCGGAACTTAGCAAGAATGCTTCGCGCTATCAGACAAGCAGCGTTCTTTCAGACAGTGAGCGAAAGAATCTGTCGGAAGTGCTGAAAGCCATGAAAGACAGCATGGTGGTCAATTTCTCCTACCACACCAATGACCCCAATGTCGGGTTTGCCCTCAACAGCGACAAAGACCTGTACAAGATGTTCGTGGGTGATACAGGATTGTTTGTCACGCTTGCATTCTGGGACAAGGATGTCACTGAAAACATAATTTACCAAAAACTGCTTTCTGACAAACTATCCGCAAATCTCGGCTATGTGTATGAAAACATCGTGGCACAGATTCTTACGTCAACAGGAAACAAACTCTTCTACCATACATGGGCAATGGAAAACAGCAACCATAACTATGAGGTTGATTTCCTGCTCTCACGAGGCAATAAAGTGTGGCCGATAGAGGTGAAGTCCTCTGGCTATAAGACACACGCCTCGCTCAATGCTTTCTGCCGGAAGTTCTCAGAACGTATAAGCAACCGCTATCTCATCTATACTAAAGACTTCAGAAAAGACGAGGCAACAACTCTCTTGCCCGTGTTCATGACCTATTTCCTGTAGGAGACAATCATTGAACAACTTAACTTCGCTAACAAAAGTTTCGTATTTCGGCTTCCATTTTTCCTGCGGTATCCTTTAATTATCAACCGCGCGAGCAATATCTTATACATCTGTAAATAAGTCACATAAAGATGAAACGAATATCATTCATGATTATTTGTGGTAATTCATGGAAATTTATGTTTAAAACAAATTATTTTTTTTCAAATGTAATATTTCTCAATTATATTTTGTAAATTTGTCAAAGAAAATAAAACACAACATGGATTATGAAATTCTTGAATCAATTTCACAAGGAGGCAACAATGCGGAAGATGCGGAAAATCGCAGAATCGCAGAAATCGCCGATGAGCTCCATCGACTTTGCCAATTACATGAAACGGAATCTGGAGCAAGCGAAGAAAATGTAACATCGTTTGAGCTGGAGCAACGCATTGCTGAACAGATGGCTAAAACCGGCAATTACGGGATTCCGATGATGAACATTTTCAATCTCGGTGTCCCAGGTCCTTGTGGCAATGAAAACGACACTTATGTCACAGAGGATGCCATATACAAAGTAAACAATTTAATGAATAGCGGAGGAATCTTAGCTTTGCTCCAAAAAATATTGATTCACAATACTATTTTCCCTGATACAGCCTATCAGTTCCATGGTTTTGCGGGATTCGATGGCCGAATTGTCCAACCAGTTCTCCGTCAAGTACGAATTGCTAATGCAACTCCAGCCACACAGATTATGATAGTCACATACATGGCCGCTATAGGGTTTGAAAAAGGTAAGGGTGTGGGTTGTTTCACAAACGGAGTTTATTATGTATGGGATGTCATCCCACGCAATGTCTTGGTTGATTCCGAAGGTGACATCTTTGTTGTTGACGCAGAAATCAAGCGGATTTGATTTCTCTTTTTGATATGAGGAATAAGGGACTAAGGGAAATCCTAATCCTTTAATCCAGCGCAAAGCGCGATGTTTATAACAAGGATGAAAGGATAAAACTTTTTCAGTTAAGGTCAACAACCTTTTTCAGTTAAGGTCAAAGTGTTGTTTGTATGGTAAAAAAAATGTTATATACTTATTGGTATTCCGTAAAAAAAATGTAACCTTGCACCAAATATTCGTTAAAAAAAATGTAAAACCATGTACAGGACTATCATTGAACAACTTGCTGTTTTTGGAATCGCTGAATAGTTACGTTTTATTACTATTCTCTTAAAAAAGGTTAATTACGAGCGGTTTCTAACTAAATAGTTTGGCAACTATAATTATAGTTGGTATATTTGCGGAAATTTTCCATTCCTTAGAATATACCAACTGTTTTTATGACAAAGAAAGACTACAGAGAACTGACACCGGCAGAGCTTGCGGTTATGCGCATACTCTGGCAGAGAGAACGGGCACTTGTGCGCGACGTGCTCAACGACATGCCAGAGCCACGACCTGCCTACAACACCGTATCGACAGTAATCCGGGTGTTGGAGAAGAAAGGGTTTGTTGGCCATAAGAGCTACGGAACCACTTACGAGTATTTTCCGCTTGTTCCGAGAAAGGAATACACGTCGAACTACCTCCACAGCATGGTACACAACCTGTTTGAGGGCTCACGCTCCGCTTTTATGTCCTTCTTCGCAGAAGAAGAGCAGATGACGGCAGACGAGGTGGGCGAGCTTGAGAGACTGATAAAGAAAGTGGAAGACCGCAAAAACAAGAGCCAATGACCCCGTTCCTTTTATATGATCTGAAGGCCGGCGCGCTGCTTGCCGCTTTCTACCTTCTATACACCCGGCTTCTCAGCCGTGACACCCACTTCCACCTCCGGCGCGGCATCATGCTTGCATCATACGCCCTATCGTTCATCCTCCCACTATGCACAATCACCATCCATAAGGTGAGAGTGGTTGACAGCGACGAATCGATGATGTTCAAGGGAAGCATACCTGCGACGGCACACGACAGTCTGAGCCGTCTGCTCGACGGGGTGTGCGGAGGCATCGTGCCTGTAATACTCGCCGGTATGGTAGCTGTATTCACTTGGGATGTCATACAACTGACTATTCTGGCTTTCAGAGTAAGTCGCATGAGGCATTGGAAGACGGTGGACGGCATGGACGTGGCTGTCACGGACAAGGACATCCGGCCGTTCTCGTTTTTCGGCAAAGTTGTGATGTCGCGGTCTGATTTCGCACTCTGCGACGGCGCCCTGCTCACCCATGAGCGGTCACATATCCGACGCTTTCACGCCGTGGACCTCTGCCTCTCATGCATAGTAACAACTTTTCAATGGTTCAACCCCGCCTCATGGCTCATAAGCCGCGAGCTTCGCAAGGTGCATGAGTTTGAGGCCGACCAAGATGTAATTGGCAACGGCTGCGACACGTCGCACTACCTCAGACTTATCCTCCGACGCGCGACAGTCAGGCAAGCGCCACTGTTTGTAAACACATTCAGCGACAAGGGGATGGTGAAGGAACGGATGACCATGCTTGCCCAAAACAGGTCCTCGCAATGGACAATACTCAAAGCCGCGTTGCTCGTACCTGTAATTGCCATCTCCCTTGCGGCAAGCTCGAAAACCGAATATGAGTATGTGAGCAAGAGAGAAAGCCAGCATATTCAAGACACCAGGAACATGAATAACAACCCGACGAGCGTACAGAAGCATAGCAACCAGAAGACACCAAAGGTTGACAAAGACTCCGTTATCTTCTATGCCAACGGCAGGCATGTTGACAGCGACAGTCTGGACGGCATCGACCCAGCCAATGTGCACCAGATAACTATCGTGAAGCACAGTCCGGACGAAAGCAACGAATCCGAAAAGGCCAAAGACACAGAAGTGTATATTGACCTGAACGACACTATAATACACAAGATAGAGGAAAACATCTACCAGATGGTGTCCGCAGAGGACTCAGCCAAATCGCTCGCTGAGACCACCAACGACTCATCGGCGCTGGAATACCGGCAAATCCAGACAGCCGGCGAAAAAGAACCGAGGTTCATGAGATTCACCGTACACTCCGACGGGACTATAGCCGATATAAAAGCATACGCCGTCTATCTGTCAACCGGACAGTCGCTTATCATCATAAACCGTTCCGACACCATTAATATCAACCATGAGGAGCCAGATCAAGAAATAGGATAAACAAAACCAAAAATTAAAATTCATTTCATGAAGACAACCATTTTTGTGGCGGCATTGAACCTGTTGATGTCGCAGGGGGCTTTTGCCCAGGATAGCACAAAGACCGACTCGCTGAGCCGCGAGGAGGCGGACTCTCTGCGATGGGAGAAGATACTGCAGGGAGTGACGGTAAGCGCACAGCGTCAGTATATAAAGACTGATATAGACCGCATAGGGTATGACGTTCAGGCAGACCCGGACTCGAAGACAGAGACCCTTTTCGACATGCTCCGCAAAGTGCCGTTCGTAAGCGTAGATGCCGACGAGAACATCAAGGTGAAAGGAAACTCCAGATTCAAGATATATAAAAACGGGCATTACGATCCGAGCCTAAGCAAGAACGCCAAAGACATATTCAAGGCCTTGCCCGCCTCGATGATCAAGCGCATAGAAGTGATTACCGACCCCGGAGCGAAAGAAGACGCTGAGGGTGTGGATGCCATACTCAACATAGTGATTAACGACAACCACTCCGCATCGGGAGTGACGGGCACAGTCAACGGTACTGCAGGCACCATGGGGCAGACCCAGTTAGGCACCAACCTGACGACTCAGCTCGGCAAGCTCATCGTGGGCATTGACTACGGCTACCACCACATGACCAGAAAATCGACGAGCAACGAGGCCGTAGGCACCCGCTCATTCAAAGAGAGCGGCAACACGCTGCATGCCAAACAGGAGAGTTCCAACCCCGGATATGTCCACTGGGCCGACATCAACGCGTCATACGACATCGACTCGCTCAACCTGCTATCGGCATCATTTGGAGGATACTTCTACAGCGTGCGCCCCCAAGGCACCAACTTCTACGACATGCGCGACACCGGCGGTGCCTCACTCTACTCATACGACGGGCGGTATTTCTTCCCTCACTACAAATACCACTCGTGGAACGGGCGGGCGGACTACGAGCACCGTACCCGCCGCAAGGGCGAGACGTTCACGCTATCCTACATGATTGACCTGAGCAGGCAACGCCAGGACCAGCACTCAAGCTATCTCAACCTGATTAACGCACCGTTCGCCTACACAGAGAATAAGAACATCACCAAGGAAAACTACACCGAGCACACTTTCCAGGCCGACTGGACCCGCCCGCTGTGGATCGGCCACACCCTGTCGGTAGGAACAAAATACATAGCCCGACTGACCAACAGCCACACAACCCAGACATTCAACAACCCACAGACTACCGGTTATGACAACCGCTTCGAGCACAACACCCATATCGTAGCGGGATATGCCGACTACGTCTATACCAAAGACAAATGGTCGGCACGGGCAGGACTGCGTTATGAATATTCATACATGTCTGTCCATTATCCCGACGCCAGCGACACCGACTTCCACCACCACATGAGCGACTGGGTTCCCCAGGCAAGTCTGAAATACCAGATGACAGACCGTCAGTCGCTGAAGCTGACATACACCACGAGCATAAGCCGTCCCGGCATCAGCTACCTCAACCCGGCGCGGGTGATCAGCACCGAGAGCATACAAGAGGGTAACGCCCGGCTTAAAAGCAGCCACTCACAGGGCATCACCCTCAACTACCTGTTCACAGGCTCACGCATCACCCTCCAGCTGGCACCCACCTTCAAATTCCTCGACAGCGGCATAGGCATGGTGAAATCGGCATTGGGCGACAAGACCTACCAGACCTACGGCAACATAGAGCGTATGCGCCGTTGGCAGTTCGAGGGCTACGTGCAGTGGAAGCCGTTCAACAGCACCACTCTCATCAGCAACTTCAACATCTGGCACAACGGACTGCGCAATCCGAGCATAGCCCTGGAGCACAACGGCTGGGGAGGATTCTACTACGTGTCGCTCAACCAGCAGCTGCCGCTGAAGCTGCGGCTCTCAGTCAGCTCATACGGCTCAATAGGTCACAACGTGGATAACGTGTATGCCTACTCTCGCTCCTACAGCATGATCGGAGCCTCGCTCCAACGCTCGTTCCTCAAGGAAGACCGCCTCACGGTGCGGCTTCAGGCCGTGTCGCCGTTCAGTCATGACATCCACCAGAAGTCGTGCACCATCCATGGCGACTTCACCGGCGACAGCGACTCATGGATGCCCGTGCGCCGTTACAACCTGACAGTGTCATGGCGGTTCGGTCGGCTGAACACCTCGGTAAAGAAAGCGTCGCGCACAATCGAGAACACCGACGTGGTGGGAGGAATCAAAAAAAGCAACTAATCCTCTTTGAATCTCCGAGAATTATATTACCCTAAAGGTTTAACGCTCTGAGGAATAAGGGAATAAGGGATTAAGGAAAACTGACTGAACAGATAATCCTTTAATCCCTTATTCCTCAGATTTATTATTTTCTTTAGATTATTTCTTCACGATGGAGGTAAGGATTCTCTCGATGCGGTCGTGGTCGGAGAGCTCCGCAAAGAGAGCGATGCGGAACCAACGGCAGGAGAGCGAATTGAGCGAACGAAGCCTCCACCAGTGTATGCGGTCGTTGGAGCCGAATAGCGCCACCCGCAGGCTGGACTCAGTGTTTCGCTGCCTCCAAAGCACACGCAGGTCGCGGAGCCACTTGCGGCCTACAGCAGTGCCGAAGTCCAAGGGACGTGTGAGCACAA
>JAZUMZ010000003.1:0-9603 GCA_045603885.1 Bacteroidaceae bacterium
ACCGCTTGGCCTCCGACTTACTTTCTGGTACTGGCTGTTGCAGCTTTCCACATGGTGATAGTATTTCTCGTTCTCTTCGTTGATGTTGATGAGCGAGTTCAGGTGTTCCATGTGGTATTTCTCTGGAACGCTGGTTACAAGGCGAGGACAATAGTCCTTGCCAATGTGTATGTAGTCGTAGCTAATGAGAGGCTTGTCTTTCAGGTCTACATTGACCATGAGTGAGTATTGGGTAGGCTCCCAGGGCATGTTGAAGACGAAGTTGCCCAGGGAGTAGAAGATAGTGCCCTCCTTGTAGTGTTCGCAGCCTTGCATGACGTGGGGATGCATGCCGATGACGAGGTTGGCCCCGCAGTCTACGAGGTAGTGGGCCAGCTGCTTTTGGTCAATGTAGGGATAGTTGATGAACTCATTGCCCCAGTGTACGTAGACAATGCGGAAGTCGCAGTGTTGCAGTCCGTGCAGCTCCTGCTCCATGTCCTTGTATTCTGGCAGATGCCAATAGAGGGGCGCGTCGGTGAAGTTGTCTGGGCGCATGCAGAAGGCAGTAACGGACACTCGCTTGCCCTGATGGATGAACTCATGGCTATGCTTGTCGCGGCTGCCCGCATAGGCCACACCCTTGTCCTGTAGATAGGCCTGCATCTCGCGGTAGGCCTCGTTGCCGTGCTGCATTACGTGGTTGTTGGCAATGCCGTAGAGGTCGAAGTGGCTGATGTGCTCCAAGTGTTGTGGGGCAATGATGAATTGTTTAGCGGCCAGCCCCGTATTGTCTGAGTGGTTGGCACAGACGCACTCCATGTTGCCAATCCAGTAGTCATCGTCCTTCCGTTCCAGGTATTGGAAAGGGTTCATGCCCTGTCTGATGAGGCTCCCCGTGCCAATGCCCGTGTCGAAGTATCCGTCCGTCAGATTGATGTCGCCCGTAATTCTTAGCATGGTGTTTCTTCTTTATTTACATTCCTCATTCAGGGCAGTCCCTCGGTGGACTCCTTCTTCAACGAGGTTAGGGGTGTAGATGCCTTTCAGAGTAGAAAGGGTCGCTTTAAGAAAACTGCAATTGTTCTTGTATAGTTTATACTTTGTGACAGAGGTATAGAAAGCATAGGCGGTTGCCATGAAGCGCCCCATGTATCGCCTCGATGACCACCCAAGCCACAGAAAGTGCTCTTCGTTATATCCATTGAACCATGACGAGGTAGCGTTGGAATTGAGGCGAAGAATGACTTTCGGGATATAGTAGCAGTGAAGTCCTTTGTTTAAGCAGTCGTAAAGAAACTTGTTTTCTTCGCCAGCACCATGTCGCGTACCAGCCCCCATCTGTACGTCAAAGGAGATGCCGTTATCGATGATGGATTTTCTTCTGAAGGCTATTTGTACACTTGAAACCCGTAAGGCAGAAAGGTAGTTGATTTTGTTTTCCTTTTGGGAGTAATTGCTGTGCCCGTCTCTTCCACAGGATAATCCGAATGCAATCACATCGGCATTTGGGTGACTTTGAAAGGCTTCTGTAACAATGTCTGTATAGCTATCGTCCAAGGTCTCGTCATCGTCGGCTATCTGGCAAATATCGGCTGTAGAGTTTCTAATCGCCATGTTGCGGCTGCGGGAAAGGCCGCGTTCTGTGGTCGATATGAACTTGATGTGACGTTCTTCGCCTTTGTTGTTTAGGTAGGTTTCATCTTGCACGTTGTCGGTATCGCACTGGTTCACGACGACCACATCGGTTTGAATGTTCGACCGAGCTACAATGCCCGTGTCTTTCTGGTGCATGCACTATAGGAGTATTTCTATCTTCATAGGCTTTTGTTTTTTAGCACTCATTATGTAGTAGCTGTTTGAGGTGCATTCTATAGGCCGACATGACTTCGAATAGTGCAGGGTTTCCTTTCCCCATTTTGAGTCTCAACCATTCACGCCAGTATTGCAGGTTGGCATTGCGCAGGCGATTCTTGATGGTCTTCTGACGTGGGTAGCCCTTTCGTCTATTTTGGTCGATGGCGACATCGAGTAGCTTCTTCTCATAGTCGAGGCTGGGCTTGCGCCCCATGGCCAGGTGTATATAGTGCAACCGTGGATTATAGCGGAGGCAGAGACCGAAGCGTTTGCGCATGCGGTAGGAGATATCATCTTCCTCCCCATACATGAATACCGATTCGTCGAACAGTCCTACGGTTTCGAACATCGCCTTGCGGATAAAGAAACAGGAGCCAGAGAATTGCATGTATTGCGGCAGGTAGTAATCGAAACGAGTGCCGATGGCTGTGAGAAAAGTAAACAGGTAGCCATTCATCATGTAGGTGCAGGAGAACGAGTTGTTGGTTGGCTGGGTTGGGGAGTACATTTGCTTCATGCCATAGATGCCTAACTTGTCGTCGGTCTCGAATGCTTCTATGGCGGTCTTGAAAATAGGCTCGTATAGGCGCACGTCAGGGTTCATAATCAGAATGACGGGGGCTGTGGCTTGTCTGATGCCTACGTTATTGCCTTGTCCATACCCCCCATTATGGGTGTTGTGGATGAGAACGATGTCGTTGGCATAGAGTTCTTTGAGCTTGCTGAACATTTCTTCGCTTTCAGTACTATTGTCTACCACGATAATCTCCAGCTCCTCCTTGGGAATGTCGCAGAAATTCCAGATGGAAGCGAGGCAATCGTATATGTCTTTTTCTGATTTGTAGGTAACTATGATGATGCTGAGTCGTTTCATAGACGGTCTTCTCTTGCTACTTCTTGATTTTGTAATATATATTTCTTGCAGCGTCTTCCCAGAATGCTCTGTGGAATACTGTTGATGCACTTTTTACTTGAGACTGCCTCATTTTGATGTATTTCTCGCCATAAAAGAAACGATTGCGGCGATAAGCATTTTCTATAGGCTGGTTAAAGATGTGTGATATATATTGTTTAAGCTGTGACAACTGTTTTTCTTTACTATATTGGGCATTAATCAGAGCAGGCTCTTGGAGCATCTTGTAGTAAAGTTCGTCGTTAGCATCTATTTCTTTTACTCGCTTTACAACGTCATCAACAGAGTCAAAATCGGCGACATTGATGAAAGCGTGTGGATTGAAAACCCTGGTTATTGTCGGGTCTCCCCAGTAGATAGGGATACAGTTGGCAGCAAAGGCTTGAACGAGTTTTTCGGTCGTATAGCCAGGATGAGCACTATTTTCGCAGGCTATGGAAAACTTGTGAGTTAGGTCGAAAGCATATTTGTCGTTGACTCTTCCTCCTGTATTATTATTCCACTTGCCTCCTGAGTGTACTTGCTTATAGGCTGATAGCTTTTCGAATAAAGCCTTGAATATGGGATTGCGGTTATCATTACTGATGGTAATGCTACAGAAGTCCTTCTTACTTTCTTTTGTATTTTGCGTCAGGTGGAGGTGTTTTTCTTCCATTTGCTCATTGATGTTGGCATATAGGTAGTATAATGGAAGACGAAAGTAACGGTCTCCATATTCCATCCAATCGAAACCGATGGCATAGTCACAGGCATTGAAGTCGGGAGTGACGTTCTCGCCTGTATAGAATATTTTGATACACCTGTCTGGCACAAACCAATGCTTCTCAGAGAAAACCGAGTAAAGTACGTAGTCGGCATGCTTGATGTTCGTAACTTCTATGTCGCACACCTCTCTTATAATCTTAGTGAGTGGGAGAGTATCGGGATTAAAGTCTCTCCAAAAACCTGTATATGATAGTCTTGACATGATGTTCTAATTATGGTTGCTGGTTATATTCCTTGTAGCTATTCCTAAGTCGTATCAGCTTGCGTTCTCTTCTCGTCTTTTGTAATTGTTCGTATAGCAAATAGGGAATGAGGGGTATCTGTCTGGCTCGTTTGGCAGGCAAAATGTGTTCTAAGAATTTGGCAGTGTTTGTAACTGTCCTTAGTATGCTGGCATGCCAATGACTATAGCGGCCAATGGTTTGGGCTATTTGCACTGCGAATGTGTGGTCTACGCCATTCGTAAAGAAGAAGTTGTAGAGTCGAAGTATGCCCAGAAAAAGGTCTTTGTTATACTTGCTTCCATATTCTTTCTGTATGGAAGAGTACATCTTTGAAAATGAATACAAGTGGCTTTTTTTGTGTTCTTCTGTCCTTGTCTTGCTCGATAGGTTGGTCGTGCTGTAAGCTATTCGATAACCATAGTCTGGATAGGTATGGGCAAAGTCGAAGTGTAAGCCTGCAAGAATGGCTTGCATGTTGAAGTCGGCATCTTGAAGAGACTTTAGGTTTTCGTCCCATGTTAGATGAAACTTCCTGATAGATGCAGTACGGTAGATGTTGTTCCATACGATGAAAGGCAGGTCGCGACGTGCAAAGGCCGCAATAACATCTTGTGCCGTAGGATAGCCGTATGCAGCTTCTATGGGCAAGGCATTGAATTTTCCTTGAAGGAAATTGCCAGAAGGAAAGACAAGAAAGTCTAGGTCGGTTCGTTTGCTCAACAGGCTAACACGTTGTCCGAGGCAATGGGGGGCAATATAATCGTCACTGTCGAAAAACACAATGTACTCTCCTTTTGCTTTTTCTAGTCCCATATTGCGACATGCTTGCGCTCCTTTGGGGAGATGGTCGCGGTGCAGTAAATGTATACGGTTGTCTTTTTGGGCTATTTCACTAAGAGCAGTCCATGTGTCTTCTGTAGAGCCATCATCGATTGCCAATAGCTCCCATTCCTTGAAATCATTGGCTGCAATGCTTTCAATAGCTTCGACCACCAGCTCCTTCTGGTTGAAGAAAGGCATTACGATGGACAGTGTGGGTGTATGTTGGGCTAAATTCTCTTCCATGTATTCGAGATTTCTGGGTAATAGTACATTAAAACTAACATGTAAATAAAAAAGAAGAGTGGATACACCTCCATTGTCAGCATGATAAGTAAAGTGACGATAGCCATTAAGAGAAGACCGGCTATTCGGTTGAAGCAAGTGGACAGTCTTTTACAGGCAAGTATGGCCATTATTAGGAGAATGGCAAGCAAAATGATGCCTCCATAGATGAGGATTGCATAGATAAAATTGTGTGGACCGATTGCAGAAGAGTCCATCATGGACAGATACCATTCTCTGTCTACGAAACCGTATCCAAATAGTGGAGATTGGGAAACAACTTTTCCTGCAGCATCCCACATATGGGTACGATTGGTAAAAGTTAGGTCTTTATGTAAAACGTCTTTAATAAAATAGACTGCTAAAGGATTATTGTGAAGCCCCTCGCCGCTGAACACAATGACGCACTGAAAGAATAAATACCCAATGAAAGAGAATAGTGTAGCCAAGAGTTGAAGCTTCTTGGATGGTATGAGGCAAACGGCAGTAAACAGAATAATGCATGATAGGGATGTCATGGAGCCTGGCAATGCCAGAGTGACGATAGAGGTGAAAATAAGAAAGATGCTATTCAGTAGCCACCTCTTGCCGTATGGTATGCATAAAACATTGGTTATGATGCCGCACATAAGTCTTCCTCCCATCTGATTGTAGTTCCCGCCTAAGAGGTAACTGTCGAAAGTGTTGTCGGCAGCGAACATCCATGTGGGGAAAAGTATCATAAGCAATAGGTTAAAATATATGATGAGCGAAAAGCATAATGCGCATGATTTGACAATAATAGAGAGGTCGTTTTGAAAGTAGTAGAAGAGCATCAGCAGTAGTAGTGTCTGCATTGATTGATAGATGGCATTCTTTAGGTCGGTTCCGTTTATTAGTGTGAAGATGATAAGGAGGGAGAAGAACATTACTGTTACTAATCCGAACGTAGTCATTTGGGCTTTCGACAAGTATAGGAAAGACATAAGAAGGAAACTTAGCAGTGACAGACCTAATACTATATACGATATGTTTTGCAGAAAACTGAAGACGGTGAATGAGACTACCGTTTGGGTAATCATGGCAAAACACATACATATCTGCATGTATTTTAAATTGGTCAGGTCTATCTGCAGTAAACTGGTCATTTCTTTCTTTTTGCAATTCCTAAATCAGCTTTTTCGCCTAATATGTCAAGAAACTCTTGAGTATAGAAGTAATTTAGACCTGCTGCAGCCGAAAATGTCATCTCGCCAAAGTAAGGCTTGTCATCTACTTCATATAAATCTACTCGCAGTTCTGGAAATCCCTTTGAGAGGATGGCTGCTGCTTCCAGCATCTTGTCCAAAGACTTGGGCTTTGGCAAAGTCTTGTCAGACAATACGTAGTGAGGGTTGGAAATGGAATATTCGGGATGAAAGTTCCAGTCTAAGTCATAAGTCGCTACTACGACAGAGTGGTGAGTTCTGTTGTAGCAAACCCATATATAGGCAGGTTTTCCTTCGAAAGCCCATATCTTATAGTCTATTAATGACGAAGACTCAAAGGCTTGGTGCTTGCAGTCGAGTAGTTCCTCTGCGATGATGCATGGCTTGATTTTGTTATAGTGTGGTTCGGCCATATTGTTACCAAACTTTTCTTTGAGCAGCCTCTTGAATTGTTGAGTGTGTAGGGGAATATCCAGCGTTTCCTTGTCTGTACAAATTAGAACTTCTCCACTGCCATTGTTTGTTTTCATTATAAACTGTTTGGGTAGTGATGGCCAGTCGATATCTTCCGCTCTATCCCATTTCCCATAGAGTTTAACCAGCATATCGGCCAGACCGCATTTCTCCACATATTCTCTTACTCTGTATTTGTCTGCTAATACCGTCCATTGGCTTGTGTCAGAATAGAATTTAAGCCAATTAATTTTTTCGTTGATATCTTTAGGCTGTTGCCAGTCTATAGGTTTGCCGTATGCCCGTTTGTGCTGGATATTGGCAAGTCTTTTGGGGAAGAATTGCCCCATCTTGTTATAATACCAGCTGATGACAGGCGTGGCGAGAGGTCGTAGTAGATGTTTTACTTGTTCTGTCATATTATTGAAGTGGCCTGTTTTTTATTTTTAATATTTGTAATGCGGCAATGCGTTCCTGTTGCTCCAGGCTCGTAAACCAAATAAAGAAAATACCGACAAGGGCGATGGCGGGAATTGACATCAGAAAGCGGTAGGGCAAGTTGAAAGACTGTATGATGATTAATCCGCCTATAACCATGCAGACCGTTGGCAGTAGCACACGTCCGAATACATGGATGGCAAAATGTCGTATACTGAGTCCTGCTGTATATTTTAGGAATGGCAGTCGGATGAGGCAGCAGAGAATTTCAAATGAGAGGTATGCCCACATAACAGACGCTACGTCGTAGTTACTGTGAAGCAGAAACCATGCGGCAGGAAGTGTCAGCACTTTGGTAGTGTTGATGACGAGTGAATAGTTTCTGATTTTCCCGATAGCTTGATTGGCGATGCCCAGACCAATGGTTAATTGGTCGCACAAGGACGTGATAAGAATGAAACGGCAGAACATGACACAGCTTTGGGGAACGTCGCCAAGCCATAGCTGTAACAAGGTGTCCATTTCAAAGACAAGGGGGATGACAACAATCGCCTGCATGAGGAAAGAGTATTTGCAGGTCGCTTCAGCCAGTTGTAGCATTCTTAGCCTGTCGTGCGCACCTTCCGCTTTTACCACTTGTGGACTCATGGCGTTCAGAACGGCCTGGGCAACAAACTGGATAGAACCTGATACCTGCATGGCTATGCCATAAGAGGCATTGAAGAGTGTCCCGAAAAAGCGGTTCAGAATAACGGCAATCCCCTGTGTGCGTCCAATGATGCAGCCTGTGCTGTATATAGTCCATCCTGCGAAGCCTGTGATTTGTTTGAGTAGCTTCTTGTCGATGTCCTTGCGGGATATTCTTAGGCTGGCTTCATCGAATTTTCCTGTTGCATAGATGGCAAATGCAAACAAATTGAAAGCGGTGATGGCAACCATCATCCACGAGTAGGCTATCAGTTTGTCTGCGTCAATATAGAGCAGCCAAATGGCCAATAGCAACTTGAGAATGCCGTCCATCATGTCGACAATAGAGATATAGACGATATTCTCTCTTGCAAAGAACAACGCTCTGTAAGGGGCCGTAATGAAAGATAGAAGCAGGTTGAGTATGGTTAATTTATATACAATCGTAGCCACCGAAATACGGGACGCATCAATGTTGAGTCCCCCATTGAATAAATATGACTCTATGAACAAAAGAACAAGGCCTATGAGCAGACCTATGAAGACGTGTAGGAACAGACTGTTGGCAAATACCTTGTGCAGATAGTCGGCATCGCCTTTTCCATGAAAGAAGGACAAATGGCGTTGGGTGGTGACTACCATCGCATTGGTAATGAAGCCCAACATGATAACTACACCACTAATGAGGGAGTAGATGCCGTAGTCGGTCTGCCCCAATGCTCCCAAGACAAGCCTTGTGGAATAGAGCGACAGGCAGATGTTGAAGACCGACCTGATATGCTGGGCTAACGTATTAACAACAATTCGTGTGGTAGACTTCATCCTTTATCCGATTAGTCTTGCTTTGATGTCGTCTTTAAGAATATAGAAGACGCAGCCGAAGCCCGTAAGGATGAGCATGCCCAGAACGAATATCATGCGCTTAGGTCCTGACGGCTTCATTGGAACGGAGGCTCCCTTAATGACGGTAAAGGCAGGGGTCTTTTCTTGTACTTTCGCCTTGGAGGCCTGTAGTTGGTTGTTCAAGGCTGTATATGCGTTGAATTTTAGTTGCATTTCGTTCTCCATGTCTTCCATCTTCAGCTCTACGCTTCTTAGCGATACGTTTGTGCTTGCGTCAGACATGCTTGCATATTGCTGGCGCACTTTCTCGTATTCGCGTTTTGCCTCCGCAGTCAGGTTTTTATAGTATTCGTAGTCGGTGCGGGCCTTGTTGGTGCGATACTCGGTGATGAAGTCTTGCAGTCGGTCTTTGATAGAGTCGGCCAGCGTCTTACAGATGAGAGGGTCTTGTGCTGTGGTGTTGATGGTGATAATCGCAGTCTGCTTGTCTACATTGATGTTTACATTGTTTCTAATACTGGCTGCTGTAGCATCATCTCTCTTTGACAAGTAGTAAGGGTCGAAAGCCTGTGGGGCACCAGCATTCTTGCTGCTGCCGAACTGGAATTGTTTCTTTACCCAGTCAATGGGATACTTCCACCATGCCTTTTCTTGAAAACTCCTCAGATAGGCTTTATATGTCGTGTCTATTTCTCCATCGGCACTCTTCACTCTAATGTCGAACATGCCAGTCACGAAACCGTTGTCCTCCATTAGGTCGGGATAGAGTAGCGGGGTAATGGCATCGGATGTTTGCATGTTGCCAAGGTCTATGCCAAACGAAGAAGCTATGTCGCCCAGAGTCCCACCGCCAAACGAACTTTCCATTTCTGGGGCCAGCTTGACATCTGTGGTGTAGTAGCGCGGAATGCTCAGAATGTAGATACAAGACAGAACGAAGGCAATGGGAAGGGCTTTGTAGAATAACTTGCGCCTACTCCAGACTTTCTTCGCAACAACACGGAGGTCAATGACTTCCATTTGTTTCTTTTTCTCTTCCATACTCATCTCTGTAGTTACTTCGTCAGGTTAGCAATTGTTGCAATCATGGTGCCGAGCGAGGCGGTGCTGGTGCCGATGCTCATGATTTCGGGCACGCTGAGGCCGCGACGCT
>JAZUMZ010000004.1:0-3074 GCA_045603885.1 Bacteroidaceae bacterium
AACACAGCTCCTGTACAGCTCAACTTCAAGCACCTCCTTTCAAGAGTAGGCTTCGAGGTTGTTGCTAACCAGAACGGTGACGTGGTTATCGACATCCAGGAGGTGACAATGTATGGTAAGTTCCCTAAGACAGGTAATGTGGATCTCAAGGGCACAGGTGCAATTGAGCCTGTAACTACAGGTGAAGGTGCTGATTTCGAGGATAAATACACCCTCTTCCCAGGCACTGAGCACTTTACAACAACTTCAAGCGTAGAGCCAACTCCTATTTATGCAAAGTGGCCAACTCCTGGCACAGAGCCAGCAGACTCAGTAAACAATGATGCATCTAACCGTTACATGATGATCATGCCTACTACCCTTGAGGCTAACGTTGAGGGAGCAGATCCTGTTTCATACATTGAGGTGCAGTATCAGCTTACAGACGACGAGGTGCGTAAGGCAAGAGTATCTCTCGACAGCTGGAATTTCGCTCCAGGTAAGTCTTACACATTCGTGTTCAAGATTTCTACTACTTCAATCGAATTCGACGTTGTAGTCGACAGCTGGACTGAGTTCTTCGAGGAGAAAGACGAAGAAGGTAACTTTGTTAACGGAACCGGTGTCTACACTCTCATTCCTATCATTGAGGAGTAAGACATACAATTTAGCTCGGGCGGGCCTGACCGCCCTCCCGGGCCCCAATAAGCAAATGCTTGAACGAATAATGAACTTTTATAGACATATAACTGCCATTTTGGCGCTTACACTTTTTGTCGTTTCGTGTGACAGAGAGGATGCAGCCGGTGTGACAGGTAGGCTTATACGTTTCTCTGCAGAAAGTGAATGGCCTGAACTTGCCAAGGCACCGGTCACCGGTTCCAATCCGATAAATGAATTCAGAGTCTGGGGACAGTGGCATCCGGATCCGGATGATGACTCGTATTATGTCTATGATGACATAGTTTTTGGAGAATCAGGTGCAATCGTCACCAATGGTCAGAGCGGATGGGTGTGCGAAGATGAAAAGGAATGGTTCAAAGGCTACTACAATTTTGCGGCAGTTCATCCTTCAGGCTTTTCAGGGTCAAATTCACCGTCATTTGTAAAGTCAGCAACGTCACTGAAATACACCAACATATTGACTTTGGATCCAGGCGAGGACGGTTTCTCACTTTCTTGCACAGATGCGACAAAGGATCAGCAGCCTGACCTGATGTATGCCTTTGACAATCAGGATAATTCCCTCGATCAGGCATCGTATGTCAGCCTGCGTTTTCACCACGCATTCTCGCTTCTGACCATAAGGCTTGCTATGTCTGCGGGGACTTTTGACCAGAATTCTATATTTGTGACAAAAGTGGCCGTTTATGGAATCCACGACACACTTTATGGGCAGATGAAATTCAAGCAGGTTGTGACGACGGATAGTTCTGGAAATACATCAACAGAAGAGATAACAGACAATATTGCTGCACTTCTGCCTGAAGCAAGAGTGTCAACTGAACAGAACCCTTTTTATACAGCTCAATATGAGCTCTCTAAAGGTTTCCAATATAATCTCACATCAATTGATCTGGTAGAAAATCTGCTTGTCTTTCCTGAAACGTTGTCTCAACACGTTTCTCTTAAAGTCCAGATCGAGTTGCAGTGCGTGAACAATGCGAATCCGGGTATTAAGGAAATGTATGCAGAGATAAAATCAGGAGAGTGGAATCCAGGAAGCAACAATGTTTATGTCTTGCAGGTTGATCCCGCAATTTTTGCGGGCGAGTGACGCTGATAAGTGATAGTCAGTTATTTGTGAATCCGGTTTTCGGCAGTATTGTAAAATAATGTTGCATTTTTATTACGAATTGATTATATTTGCGACGGTCCGTTTGGACGTAGAAAATTGTGTGTTAAACTAACTTGAAAAAATTATTAATTTTTAAAACAATGAAACGTATAATTATCCCGGGACTGATGCTCGCAGCAGCATTTGCCCTTACAAACTGTACTGAGCAGCTTGTATCTCCTGTTCAGGAGGAAGACGTTATTTATGATGAGACTGCAGGATTGACCCAGAAGGGAGATGTCTTTGAGGTTTTCGTAGAGGACGTTGAGACTAAATCATCACTTGGATCTAATCGCAAGATCACTTGGGTGGAAGGTGATAAGATGTCGTTATATAGTGGAACACGCGAAAAAAAACCAAAATACGCATATCATAACGCATTCTCTTGGGATGGAACGACAAAGAGTTTTTATGGTACACTAAGCGAGGAGCTTTCTAACGCAAATGATTGGTTTGCAATTTACCCATATAATTCGAGTAGCGGCGCTACTCCAGCCAAGGTAAGAGTGACAGTTGGCGGATCAGGCAATGCGGATGGAAAATATATCCAGTCACAGTTCGGCGCAAACGACTGGAGGCACGTCGCACAGGACTCTCCGCTTTATGGAATCAAAAACAACGTACCGCGCTCTAAGAAGCCTAAGTTCACAATGTCTCCTCTCTTCTCAATCCTCGCATTGAACGTTGTGAATCACGGATCTGGTCAGCCGATTAAGATCACAAGTGCAGAGTTCGTTTCGACTCAGAACATAGTCGGTGAGTTTGAATTGGACATTTTTGCAGATAACGGTCCTACACTGAAGGCTGTAAGCGGCAAGGCCTCGAAGACCGCAAGTCTTGAACTGGCTACTGCCGTATCAGTCGCCCATAACGAATCGACAAACCTGTATTTTGCTGTTCTTCCAAGCACAATTAAGGCGAACTCTACTGTAACAGTACGAATCAATGGAATCGCAAGAGCAATTGAGCTTCCGCAGGATCTTGTGTTTGAGGTTGGAAAAATAACCACTTTGTCTGTTGAGGTTTTACCGCTTACTTATCCGACTGACAACGATGCCCTTAATATGACATCCGATGGCTCCAAGGTGTTCAATATGAAAGAAGCAACTACAAAAACAATGATTGTCAACGGCAAAGAAATTACCGGTTATATTCTCGGTGAGGGTGGAAAGTCGGAAAAATTAACTGTTACAGGTACAGTTAAAGACCTCCTCAATGCACTTGATGTAGGATTCAATGCTTCAAGTTGGAAGGGACA
>JAZUMZ010000005.1:0-4658 GCA_045603885.1 Bacteroidaceae bacterium
ACAATCCAGGCAACAATAATGTCGGGAGACCAAATAATCCAGGCAACAACAATAATGTAGGAAGGCCTAACCCAGGAAATAACAATGTCGGAAGACCTAACAACCCAGGAAATAACAATGGTCGTCCCAACAATCCAGGCAACAATAATGTCGGGAGACCAAATAATCCAGGCAACAACAATAATGTAGGAAGGCCTAACAACCCTGTTAACAACAACGGTCGTCCCAACCCTGGGAATAACGGCAACGCAGGTCGTTCCACCTCAGGAAACAATAACAACGGCAACGTCGGCACTCCGGCCACTCCTACCAACAATGGAATTCAGAACCGCACCGCCAATCCGACCATGGGAAGGGGAAATCGTCCGGATCGTCCGAGCGTGAACAACGGAGACAACACAGGAAGGCCTATCACGACTCCCAACCGTCCGAGAGTGAACACCGACACACCGACCCGTCCGAGTGTGAACAACAACACTCCCAGCAGACCGAGTTCGAATGACAATTCCAGCAGGCCGACGACCAGACCGACCAGGCCGAGCGACAACAACAACAATTTCAGCCGTCCGAGCTCGAGCAACAACTCAAGCAGGCCTACAACTACAAGCAGGCCTTCTGTGAGCACTCCGAGCCGCCCGACAATAACTACTCCGAGCCGTCCTGCCGCCACCCCTCGCAGCAGCACCCCTGTTCCCGGCCGTGGCAGAAGATAAAAACATAAATCTATGGAAATCCAATCAAAAGTCCGAATCAAAGACATAGCTGAACGTGCTGGTGTGTCTGTGGGTACGGTTGACCGCGTACTCCACGGGCGCACCAACGTGTCTGCCCTGAGTCGTGAGAAAGTTGAGCGCGCGCTTGGCGAGCTGAATTATGTGCCCAACCACTATGCCAGTGCTTTGGCCAGCAACAAGATATACAAGATTGCCGCCATCCTTCCCATGCATGAGGTTGACAGCTACTGGGCCCGTGTTGAGCAAGGTTTGGAAGACGGTCTGATACGTTACTCAGACTTTAAGATTTCCTACCAGATATTCCGCTACGACCCCTTCAACGACAATTCGTTTGAGTACCAGACCCAAGAATTGCTTGAGTGGGATCCGTTTGCCGTTGTGATCGGTCCGATCTTCAATTTCAATATAATGAAGAAATTTGTTGACCGCCTGTCAGAGAAAGAAATCCCCTACGGCTTGATAGACTCCAACTGGCCGGAGTTCGACCCTGTCGCCTTCTACGGCCAGGACTCCATCCGCAGCGGTGAGTTTGCCGCCCGCATCATTCTTATGGCTGCCGCAGGCGCAAAGGAAATCGCATTATTCAAGTTGATGGGTGAAGGACGTGTGGCAAGCCGTCAGCAGCTGAACCGGGAAGTTGGATTCCGCCAGTATATGGCAGAGCACAGTCCTTCCACCAAGATTGTGGATTTAACCTTATTTGTGTATGACAAAGACGGTGTGAAAGAGCGCCTTAAAGAATTTTTTACCTCCCACCCCACTATTTGCCACGCCCTTTCGTTCAACTCCTCCATACATACCATCGCCAACTTCTTGAAGAAAGAGATGCCCAAGCATAAGCATGTCACCCTGCTTGGCTATGATGCCATTGATGCCAATGTAGCATGCATCAAGGACGGAAGCGTTGACTTCCTGATTGCGCAGCACCCCATGCGTCAAGGCTTGAACTGCATCCGCACGATGATCAACGCCTGTGTGCTGCACATGAAACAGAATAAAAACCACTACATGGCCATCGATCTTCTTACAAAAGAAAATATCGACTTCTACAAAGATTAACAGCCATTAGCGGGAGGTTGTATTTAATCAGATGGGAGATTGTGACTGTATATTAGCAGCCAATTTTGCTTCAGTCTGAGTATGTGTCTGTGGAGACCAGAACCGCTGGTCTTTCGCTTGATCCGGGAGATATTGCTGAAGCACTTTATGCCCGGGATAATCATGTGGATATTTATATCCGTCGCCATACCCCAGCTCTTTCATTAGCTTTGTTGGCGCATTCCTTATATGCATTGGCACCGGCAGATTACCCGTCTGTCTGACAAACTGCAGGGCACTGTCTATAGCAAGATATGCGGAGTTGCTTTTGGGTGAGGCGGCAAGATAGACGGTCGTCTCAGCAAGCGGGATCCGACCTTCCGGCATTCCGATTTTCGACACTGCGTCGAATGCCGCGTTTGCAAGCAGCAGAGCGTTTGGATTAGCCAGTCCGATGTCTTCTGACGCACTGATGACAAGCCGTCTTGCGATAAACAGGGGGTCTTCCCCCGCCTCTATCATCCTTGCAAGATAATATACCGCCGCATCAGGGTCGCTTCCCCTTATCGACTTTATAAACGCCGAAATGACATCATAGTGCATCTCGCCGTCTTTGTCGTATGCAAGCGGATTCTGGAGAACATACTCGTTGACCATCTTGTCGGTGATGACAATCTCATCCCCCTCCATGTTTCCTTCTCCCGCCTCAACGACAAGCTCAAGAATATTGAGGAGCTTGCGCGCGTCGCCTCCGCTTAGCCTCATAATGGCACCGGTCTCTTTCAGCGACACTTTCTTCTCCCTCAGCACAGGGTCTTTAGTCAACGCCCTGTCCAAGAGCCGCATGAGATCGTCTTTCCCGAGCGGTTGAAGCACATAGACCTGGCATCTGCTGAGCAATGGGCTTATAACCTCAAACGACGGATTTTCGGTTGTGGCTCCTATGAGTGTCACAATCCCTTTCTCCACAGCTCCAAGCAGCGAGTCTTGCTGCGACTTCGAGAATCGGTGGATTTCGTCGATAAAGAGAATCGGGGTTCCTTTTGCGAAGAATCCGGTATTGTTTTTTGCTCTCTCTATGACCTCTCTCACCTCTTTGACTCCCGACGTGACAGCACTGAGCGTGTAAAACGGCACTTGCAGAGATTTTGCCACAATATTAGCAAGTGTGGTCTTTCCCACTCCCGGCGGTCCCCAAAGAATAAACGACGACACCCTTTGCTGTCTGATCATACGGTTTATGACAGCGCCCTCTGCAACGAGGTGCTGCTGTCCGATATAATCATCCAGCGTCTGCGGCCGCATTCTTTCTGCTAAAGGTGACATAATTCTTATGGGGACTTCTATAAAATAGTTTTTATTAACTTACTGGTGCTCTTTTGCCTCGTTCCAGAGTGCATCCATCTGCTCCAGCGTCATTTCATTAAGTCTGAGTCTCTGCTCTTTCGCACGTTGCTCCACATAATTAAATCGCTTGATGAACTTCTGATTCGTTTTTTCGAGTGCGTTGTCAGGCTTGATATGATACAAGCGGGCGGCATTAACCAAAGAGAATAGAACGTCTCCAAACTCCTTCTCAGCATTATCTTTGTCGCCCTTCCTCATTTCCTTCTCAAACTCGGATATTTCCTCTTTGACCTTACCCCACACATCATCAGGCTTCTCCCAGTCAAATCCCACGTTTGCCGCTTTTTCCTGCACCCTATAGGCTTTAATCAGTGACGGCAATGATTTAGGCACACCTGCCAAAACGGTTTTGTTTCCATCCTTCTCCTTAAGCTTTATCTGCTCCCATTTCTGCAAAACCTCTCCCGCGTCTTTCGCCACGTCATCCCCATATACATGCGGGTGCCTGAATATAAGCTTGTCACACTCCTGGTTACATACGTCTGCAATATCGAACCTGCCTTTCTCGCTACCGATGATTGCATAGAACACGACGTGCATGATGACATCTCCCAGCTCTTTGCTGATATTCTTGTCATCGTTGTTAATAAGCGCGTCACAGAGCTCAAACACCTCTTCTATAGTGTTTGACCTCAAGCTCTCATTTGTTTGTTTCCTGTCCCACGGACATTTCTCCCTCAGATTGTCCATGACATCCAAGAGACGCCCAAACGCCTGCAGTTTTTCCTCGCGTGTATGCATCAACAGGTTTTGCTACAGTGTGATGGCAGTCTCAAGCGCGAGACGTACCATTTCATTAAACGACTGCTGTCGTTCCTCAGCAGAGAGTTCCATCTTGCTGACGAACGAGTCACTGATAGTCAGCAGGCACGCTGCTCTCTTATTGAGAACTTTGGCATTATGGAAAAGCGCAAAACCTTCCATCTCGACACAATCTGTTCCGGTTCTTTTCGCCAAGTCTTGGTAAGGCTCTCCTGTCGCTGTATAGAAAACATCTGAAGAGTGAGCAACAGATTCCTTACAATCTATTCCCAGTTCCTTTGCCTTGGCGAGGATTGCGTCATTGAGTTCCTTGCTTGGTTTAAGAACATGATCTGTGCATCCACTCATGGCAAGGGCATATGAAGACTCACTATAAACTTCTTTCGCAATGGTCACATCCATCACATTGAGCCAATCTTTGTAGCTGCCAGCTGAGCCGACTCTGATAATGTTCTCCACTCCATAGAAGCTAAAGAGCTCATATGAATAAATACCAATACTTGGCATTCCCATACCGCTGGCCATTACGGAAACTTTTTTTCCTTTATATGTGCCTGTATAGCCGAAACAGTTTCTTATTGTATTCACGAGTTTCGGGTCTGTGAGAAATGTCTCTGCGATAAACTTTGCTCTGAGCGGGTCGCCGGGCATGAGCACGGTTTTTGCAAAATCATCTTTTTTTGCATTTATGTGAGGGGTTGGTATTGGCATATAAGT
>JAZUMZ010000006.1:0-13250 GCA_045603885.1 Bacteroidaceae bacterium
ACATCAGCGACGTGGTTGAGATTATAAACATCATAGCAGGAATCCGGTAATGGAGTTTTGTCTATGAATATATAAAAACCGCACCTCCGCCAATATACAACGGAGGTGCGGTTGATTTGATTCTTTTCTTGAATTTACATCAAAAAAGCATTGCAGGTTGGAGAAAAAATTATATTTTTGCAGCATAATGAGAAGACGTACATTCATATTAACCTTGTTTCTGTGTCTAAACAGCGCCTTGATGGCTGACGACCCTGTAATCACGAGCGACTATAGCTACAAGCGGTTTACCATACACGACGGCCTCTCACAAATGCAGACTGAGAAAGTGTGGCAGGACTCCCAAGGCTATATCTATATTGGCACATTGTCGGGGTTCGTCAGATATGACGGTCGTGCACTCCAACCTTATCTGAAGGGTAAGCGTATCAATATTGTGGGTTTTGGCGAGCAAGACGGCATAGTCTCCGCATATGGATTTCGGCGGAAGTGGCAACTATCAGGAGGTGAATTAAAAGAATCGCCCCTGACCGACTGGGGTGGTCAGTTCAACAATTTCAACTCCGCCTCGTTGCCTGATGGAATGTTTTTGCTTGAGGACCGTGAAGAGTCCAACCGTAAGTTATGTCGGATTACCGACAATGGTTTTGAGACTGTGCTCCAAGATCCTGTATTAGACAAGATGTATCCCGACAGAAAAGTCTTTGTGGATAGCACTTCTGTCTATGTCCCCACAGAGGAGGGTCTGTTTGTAAAGCGTAATGACAGAGTGTATAAACTGACTTCTAAAATTAACGTGTTCACCCTTATGCGTCAGTCATCCGTCTTGTATGCTTTTGCGGCCGATGGCATTTACTCAGTTGAGAAAGATAGTCTCATACAGGTCGCGTCGTTCGAATTTAGCGACCCTGACTATGGCCTGGATGTGTGTCAAGACTTGGCGGGCAAAATATATATAGCCGATTCTCACAGTCTCTATCTTTTTGACGGCACAAGCGTGCTGCTTCTCTCAAGCGGGTTCAACATGATTAAGGATGTTTTTATAGACAGGTGGAATCGCTTGTGGATGGCAACATACCAGGGCGTATATCTTTTCTACAACACGGAATTTGAGACATACCGGCTGACGGATAAGAATGACATAGTCCGCTCAATGTGCATAGACAAATCGGGTAAGATGGTTTTAGGAACACTTAATGGAAGGATTATTTACGACGGCAGGGTTGTCAGCGATATTGACGGAAATTTCTATTCTTCAAACGCAGCTATGATAAATGGCAAGGTATATATTCCAGGCAATGGCGATATAATGTGTGTGGACGGTGAGGAAGCAGAATGGCTTGGACTGTCACATGACAAATATCAGTTTGTATCTCCCCATGGAAACATGCTGCTTATAGGGACTCGCAATGCATTGCTCACATACAATCCCACAGACCGTACTGTGGATACTCTGACTACAGACATCCCCCGTCCGTGGTGTTCTTACAGTGACAATAAAGGACATGTAATGGTGGGAAGTCCATATGGTCTATACAAACTTGAGTCAAAAAGGGAAAAAGGAAAAATAAATTACGAGGTGAGTGTGATGACATGGCACTCAAACCGCTTGACAGTAACGACGATGAGTCCATCGCCTAATGGCGGTCTTTTTGTAGCGTCTTCTGATTCTATTTTCCTTGTTAAAGGTGATTCCGTGGAGCTCTATTCCGAAAAGATTCCTGAAATCCAGAATCATGAAATCCGCTCATTACATTTCTCTCCAAAAGGGTATTTGGTCGTTGCTGCAATCGATGGATTGCTAGTCTCGGAAATTGACGGAGAGTATAATGTAATACGAACACGGTGGTTTGACTACACCAACGGTTTTACATCCTTAGAGCCGCTGAATGCACAGATGTGCGAGGATTCTGATGGCAGAGTGTGGCTTGCAGGAATTGAGGATGTGACTTCTTTTGCCCCTTCCGTGCTCCTTGACTATGACGAGTGGGAAACTGTAATTGTTCCTCCTGTTCCATGGTGGCGTCAATGGTGGGCTTTTGCGGCATACGCTGTGATGTTGACGTTAATAGTATGGTATTTTATTCACAACTATGAGAAACGCAGGATGCGCAGAGCATTGTTCACACTCCAGAGGGAGATGAAGCAGAAAGAATTGCTCATACAGGCAATCCATCTAAAGTCTTTCCCCCATTTCCATGCAAATGTGATGGCTGGAATAGAATATATGATGATTAACAATCCCAAGGAGGCTGGCAAATACATGAAGATATACAGTGATTTCACAAACCAGACATTGGAGAATATAGACTGTACGTGTAGAACCATATCAGAGGAGATGGACTATGCGTTGCTTTATCTTCAGCTGGAGAAACTCCGTTATGGAAACCGTCTAACCTATGACACTTATGTAGCAGATGATGTAAATATGCAGACACTTGTCCCCAACATGTTGATTTACACATATGTCCAAAACGCTGTGAAACATGGTATAGGCAATAAGTCTGAGGGCGGATGTGTCAATGTCAGTATCACACGACGAGATAATTCCGTTGTGGTTTCTGTCAGCGACAATGGTGTCGGGCGTGAGGCAGCCGCTAAGCTCAATCTCCATTCCACCAAAATGGGTCTGAGGATTCTTCTTGGTCAGATAGAATTGTTCAATCAGTCAAACCAGAATAATATAGTCCAGACCGTGACCGACTTGAAAGACGCTGAAGGTAACCCCTCCGGTACAAAATTTGAGATGGTCATACCAATAGATTACAAGTATTCCATTTCTTCTTCAAAACATTAAAAAAACAGATGGAAACAGTGGCAAACGGTAAACTTCGTACTATTGTCGTGGAGGATGAGCTCTTTCCGCGTCTGTCTTTGTTGCACAAACTGGAGGAATTCAGTTCCGACATAGAGATAGTCGCAGAGTGTGACAATTTTGACAGTGCGCTTCATGAGATTCTTAAAGAGAAACCCGACCTTCTCTTTCTTGACATCCAGCTTCAAGGTCGTGACGCCATTCAGTTGCTTGAGGAGATTCGCACGGCTCAGCCATTGCCATACGTGATTTTTACAACAGCATACAATGACCGTCATTATTTGATGAGCGCAATTAAAATCTCTGCAGTAGATTATCTGATTAAGCCAATAGACACCAATATGCTGTCAATCGCAATAACCAAGGCTGTACAGAGATATTCCAACGAGAGAGGGCATGTGGGATATTCTCATAGTGTGAGAAATGATAAATTGGCTTTTAAGACCGTAAGCGGAATGATTTTTTTAAGGCCGTCTGATATTTTCTTTATCACGGCATATGGCAATTACTCGAAGCTGACTACCACGAACGAGACAGGGACAGTAATGGAGTCGCTCGGTACTCTTGAGTCTCAGCTTGACAACCGTCAGTTTGTGAGATGTGACCGAAGTACAATAGTTAATCTGCGAAATGTCTATAAGCTTGACACCAAACGTAACATATGCATTTCCCGCTCTGATGACGGTGTCATAGCACAGACGGAATTGTCGAAAAGCGGGATGGAGCGACTCAGGCAGGTTCTGTGAATATGTCGGTTTGATACATACGACCAACTTCCTGCAACATAGTCTTAAGCAAAAACAGATCTTTTTTCCTAATTTTGCATCAAAATTCTCACATAACTAACGATGCAAAAATATGAGGAAATTATTGCTTTTGACTGCGTTGACCAGTCTTCTGAACATCACCGGCATGAATGCCGACGACTATAAGACGCTGAACTCTGAGAAGACACATAATCCAATGTTGTGGGCTGATGTGCCCGACCCTGATGTCATCCGGGTTGGGGATACGTTTTATATGGTCTCCACCACAATGCACCTGATGCCCGGTGCACCGATTATGCGCTCTAAAGATCTTCAGAATTGGGAAACCGTGGGATATATCTTTGACCGCTTGACCGACTCCCCCAAATATGACATGCTGGAAGGTACTGTTTATGGTCGCGGCCAATGGGCCACATCCCTGAAATACCATAATGGAAAGTTCTATGCCCTGCTTGCACCCAATGAGGGTGGGCCGATGGGTCAGACCTATATATATTCCGCCTCCCAGGCTGAAGGCCCTTGGACGCTGGTTTCGCGTATGCGCCATTTCCATGACTGCTCTCTGTTCTTCGATGATCCAGAACCTTCAACCGGACATTCACGCGTATATGTGGTTTACGGCACAGGTGAGTTGATGGAGCTTAAGCCCGACTTGTCAGACGTTATAGAAGGCACACATCAGCACGTCTTCCAACGAGAGGCAGACGAGACAGGACTGTTGGAGGGCTCTCGTGTCATTAAGCACAACGGAAGATATTATCTGTTGATGATCTCACACTCGTGGGGGCCTGGCAAACATCGTCGTGAGGTGTGCTATCGGGCGGACGACATACACGGTCCCTACGAGAAGCAGGTAATTCTGCAGTCAGACTTCGGAGGATTTCCTGAGGAGGCTCAAGGCACTATCTTTGATACACAGGATGGCGACTGGTATGGCATCATCTTCCAAGACCGCGGCGGTGTGGGTCGCGTGCTGACCTTGATGCCGTGCCGTTGGATTGACGGCTGGCCCATGTTGGGCGACGAAAACGGCAAGGTTCCAGATACCATGCGGCCTTTGGTAAGCGGGCAGCCCAAAACATCAATCGTGTGCAGTGATGACTTCTCATCACCCCGGTTAGGATTGCACTGGCAGTGGAACCACAACCCAGTTGATTCTGCTTGGTCGCTCAGCGAACGCCCGGGATATATGCGCTTGAGCACCAGTCGTGTAGTCACAAACCTCTATGAGGCTCCCAACACCCTGACTCAACGGATGGAGGGTCCGACTTGTAGCGGTGCGATAATGATGGACGTGTCGAAGATGCTTGACGGCGACTGCGCCGGTCTTTCCGCTTTCAATGGAGATTCTGGTGTGCTCACTGTCAAGAAAGATGGCAAGCGGCTAACTCTTGCTATGAGTGAGCAGTCAGTGGCTCTTTCTGACCGTGAGAAGTGTGTGGAGAATGTGAAGGAAACAACAATAGAGTCAGTTCCAGTAAGTTGCGACAAGATTTGGCTGCGTGTTGACGCCGACTTCCGCCCCAACGGCCACGGGGGTGGTAACGACCTCGCAACTTTCTTCTACAGCTTGGACGGTGAGCAGTGGACAAAAATTGGCTCAGACTACCGCATGGTGTTCGACTACCGCCGCTTCTTTATGGGCACCAAATTCGCCATTTTCTGCTATGCTACGAAAAAAACCGGCGGCCACGTTGAAATCGATGAATTCAGGTATAGCAGGAGATAACTGTAAATATACGTATCTGCCGATATGCTGATAAGGCAAAACTTGACGTGGCAATGCTTATTGTTAAGGTCGAAGAATTAGGTGAACACTTCGATTATTCACTTTAGTAATTGTAGCTTACTGTCAGATTTTTTTCTGTGCCAGGCTTGGTCGCCATCAATCTCGATGGTTCCTCCGAGCCATTCGGTCATAGCGATTTCTCCCTTGAGGGGATACACATTGACCACCCGTCCGTCAAGAATCTCGACCACATGGTTTGTCAACCGGTGGTTATTCCATGTCACATAATTGGCAGCTACTCGTCTCATGATAACATCTGGTTTCCTGAAGTCCTGACAGCAATTCAGTCTTTCTTTATCGTTGATTTTGCGGTGCTACTTGAAGCCGCTGGCGGTTGGGACGTGAACCGACAGGCCTGGTTGTTCCGTTCTGGCCGCGACCTTGCTGTATGGACTGACGCCGTTGTCCTGGAGCTGGACGCAGTTGGTTGACCGGAGCACGGCGTATCTTGATATCCTCCACCTCGTTTTTGCGGTTTGAAGGAGCTACAGGCAAATTCTTGCCTGAAGGCACACTGTCGGAAAGGGTCACTGACGGTATGCTCGGATTTTCCTCACGTCTCTCTGTATTTGTGTCCACGACGGTGCTGTCCGTCGCAGTGCTGTCAGCTGCCACGGAGTCGGTAACCTCTGGTATGTGCATTCGAATCAGCGAGATACCGTTCACGATGCACATGCTTTTTGTCGTCGGGTTGTCTTCTCCCTTGAAATAGAAGAAGCCGCTTACCTCCTTGATTTGCTCCTCGCCCGCCTGCGAGAGCTCCAAGCGTTGAATGGAGTTGCCCCGTGGCTCGCAAATCTGGCTATAAGTCTTGCCGTCTTTCGTAGTCATGGATAGCGACATATATAATATAGAAGATGTGCTCTTGTCCTCCTTGATGAATTTTATGTCAGCGTTAAGAATGAAGTGGTCGCTGGCATGATAGCTGGTGTCAGCCTTGAGTGTGAATTGTTCCAAACAGTGAAGCGGTTGGGGGCGCAACACGATGAGAGCTGCACCGTTCCAAAGATTTGTTGTGTCACCTGCGCTGTAAACGGATGTCATCTCTGAGCTTCCTACCCGTGCCTGCATTTCCTCATCCTCGGCTTTCAGCCGTTTGTCGATGTTTTGGTATATTTTCAGGAGTTGGTCGGAGTGCTCAGTGTAGTACACCATGGCAGAGTCGAACATCTCAGAGTCCAGTCCGTGTTTGTCGAGAACTGACAGCAATACTTTTTCACCGTTAATATACTCTCCATCTGCTGTCATTGCCACTATCGCCTGTGCCTTGTGGTAGTCATACAATATACGCTCCATCCGACCCCTCGACGGAACTCCGTCCGGACGGTCACCGCATGATGAGCTCAGCAGCAGAAACGTACTTATCAATATGTATGACATTGACTTCATGATGTAATGCCTTTCTCAATGCATTCTCGAAGAGGAATGTTGTGTTCTTTTCCTAATTTGTCACATATCTTGAGCCAGTTCTCAAAAAGTTCCCCGTTCTCTAAAAGTTGTGGATTGTTGTCTTCTATGAGCATTAAGGTCTCATCTGTTGGCTCAGACAATTGTTTTTTTATTTCAGAAGCCCAATCCACGATATTTTTAAATATTTTGGACACGGGGTGCTTGAGCTTCACACCATTGAGAACCTCTACTTGTCCTCCAGCTGAGAACAGATCCCGTAGATTGGGGGTTACAACTTGTTTGTAAGCACATAACCATAGGGAAACCCTGTCATATTTGTTGGGGGATGATTTGGGGGAGAGAATTTCCGGGAATAAATACATGCTTTTCATCCGAAGAATATTTTTTTCTTCTGCAGAAAGACTTTTCCAGAGTTTGATATTAAACGACGTACCTACCTCTATGTTCTCAGGTGTTATCCACCATGGCATTTCCTTTTTTTCGAGTGATTGGGCTTTTTCTCTATAGTATCTCCTGACTTTGTTGACAGCGTCTTTTGATTTCCTGAAATCATCATATCTTACACCCATCTTGGCGAATATTGTTTCGTCAGCTTTCAGGTTCATATCTATAAGATAGCGTGGAGAATGGGTCAGTGTTATCTCACTTAAAACTTCCTCGTAAGGACGGCATCTGAATTCTGGTATATCGCCACCTAACTTGCCAAACAACATGAATATGTCTTCTACGGTTGAGACACGGGTTGTTTCCATGATGCTGCTACCTGTGGAAGTCCAATGATTCTCTTTTGTAGATTTGACTTCTATTCCATAGTATTTTTCAGCTGTGATATCAGGGAATCGCTGACCTGATACAAGCATGACCTCATTGGCGTCAAATGGGCTGTCGGAACATGCATGTTTGATAAATTCCACAGATTCCTTTTCCAACCCATCAGCAGAAAGATTCTTAAAGTGATCAGGGGTGGCGCTGGCTTGGGAGTTCATAAGACATTCTGTCTTTGACATCAAGGCAGAGAATGCCTCATGCGCTAAGACAATGTCTTTTTTTCTGATAGCTATTATGTTGGATTCTTCTTTCATCCTATTTGTTGAAATATAAAGGCCAAACTTGCTCTATTCTTCTGGCGATATTATAGGCCAGCATTGGCGGCACAGCGTTTCCGATAACTTTATATGCCTTAGAAGGGCTTACAACAAAATTTTTTGAGTTTTTTTTATAGTAAACAAAAGGGTAGTCGGGGGGGAATGTTTGTATCAAGGCACATTCTCTCGGAGTCAGACGTCTCTCAGGCAAGCCAGCGTTCAGCTCATCGGTGATTTTCCCTCCGTGGATGCGGGCAAGTCTCCTGAATTCAATGTTTCCGTGATGCTCCGACCTTATTGTCGGTCCAAGACCGTTTATGTTTATCTCTGTTTGTCCCTGACTGCCATTCGACAGATATTTAGCTCCGGAGAAAAACATTTGAGACGGGTCCGATGAGTCTGCCGGCTCTGGAAGGTCATTAAGGACATCTTTGCATGTGACTGGGACTGACAGACTATTGTCGTTTACATTGTAGTTATGTGTGGGGGACGGGTACGGGTTGTATTCTTCGGAGATAACAGGTTCCAGAAATGCCTCCAAAGCCTTTTTTGAAAGTGCGGAACGTTTTATACCTATAAAAATAACACGCTCGCGTGTCTCAGGAACTCCGTAGTTGCCGGCATGGAGAACTTGAGGGTCAAGAACGATATAGCCGTTGCCGTCAGCAGACGAAAAGTCGTGTTGGATAATATCTTTCACATCGCCGAGACTAACCAAACCTTTTACGTTTTCTGCTATAAACATTTTGGGGCGTACGATGTCTATAACTTCTTTCATCCACATGTAAAGCTTACCTCGTGTCTCTTCTGTGGGTTCACTTGGCTCCATTCTTGTACCGTCGTGTGAGACGGTTGAGTCGAATCCGTTGCGTTTTCCAGATACACTGAAGTCTTGACACGGAAAACCTCCAGTTACGACATCAATGTTCTTGGGAAAAACTTCATATCCCTCTTTGTGAAGTTTTACAAGATTTACTATGCTTTCCAAATGATAAATATCTGGGTTGATATTGTATCTTGACATATACTTCAACCATGTCAACCGCGCTTCCTCAAGAATATCACAGGCAAAAACTGTCCTGAAAGAAGTGCGTTGCAGTAGTGACCAATCATTTTTTACCGGCTCTTGAATCCAGTCCTTGTTTGTAACAGAATGATTGTGGCAAATGAATCCCCCCTCAAAGCCTATATCCATCCCTCCACAACCAGAAAAGAGAGAAAGCATGCGCAGTGTTCCTCCCTCATGGCGTTCTTGTTCTCCGTTATTGAAAAACATGTCAAACTGTGGCTCAGATACAATATCCGAGTGGTTTTCTGCTTCTAATATGTCGGTATATGTGATTTTTGTTGTCATGTCAGAACTAAAAGTTTCAGTTTTTATTCGCTGGGCTTTCTTCTGTTTTGCTTTCCTTAACCGCTATGCGTTTGTGGTAGAAGATAAATAGTGCCACGATTGAACAGCTGATGACTGCGTCGGCGAAGTTGAAGATTGCGGAGAAGAACACGCAGTGCTCACCGGCGTCGGGCATCAAGGGCAGGCTGTTGAGCCATCCCCAGTCGGGCATATCCCATTCGGCCAAAGGAAAATAGAACATATCCACCACGCGCCCCAGCATAAGGCTGCTGTAGCCCTCGTCGGGACTTACGAAATGTGCTACCTCGGGCGGGGTGGGGGAGTTGAAGAAAAGTCCGTAGAAGAGGCAGTCGATGATGTTGCCGGCTGCTCCTGCAAGAATGAGCGCAAGACAGACGATAAAGCCTGTAGGTGCACCCTTGCGAACGGTCTTTACTATATACCATCCGATGAGCGACACGGCAACGATACGGAAACTGGTGAGGAAATATTTTCCTCCCAGTTCCCATCCAAATGCCATGCCGTTGTTCTCAACGAACAGAATTTTGAACCAACTGAACACCTCCACTCGCTCACCCAGATGCATGGATGTCTTTACGGTAATCTTGATTGCCTGGTCTATGATGAGCACCGCCAATACAATTAATGAGGCAGTCAGCAGTTGTTTGCGTTTTTTTGTCATCTCAATCCTTTTTCACGGAAATCGTCGCTTTCATGCCGTCAATCTCCACTTCCTGTCCCTCTACCTCAGATTTCACACAGATGTTGTTGGCCAGCACCTGGCTGCATATAAATTGGCTATGGGTGTTAACGGCTTCTGAGATTCCCTTTGTGTCGCTGATGTTTACGCTGATGCGGTCGGTTATGTTGAACCCTGACTCCTTGCGCAGGTTCTGTATGCGCTTGATAACCTCTCGTGCCACATACTCCTGTTTAAGCTCCGGTGTGACTGTGATGTCGAGAGCAACGGTCAGTGAGCCTTCGTTAGCTACAGTCCAGCCCGGCATGTCCTCACTGATAATCTCAACATCTGCCAGTTCAACCACAGCGTCCGCTCCATCGGCATTCAGGGTGATTTGCCCTTCTTTCTCCAAAAGGGAGATGTCGGCCTGGCTCATGGAGTCTACAGCGGCACTCACGCTTTTCATCTGTTTCCCGAACTTCTTGCCCATGACACGGAAGTTGCACTTTACCTTCTTCACGAGCATTCCGTCGCCGTCGTCCACGAACTGCAGTTCCTTCACGTTTACCTCATCGAGAATCAGCTGCTTCATCTGCTCGATGCGCTCACGTTGGCGCTCATCACCGGCAGGTATGGAAATGCGGCTTAGCGGCTGCTTCACGACGAGTTGCTCTTTCTTGCGAAGTGAGAGCACCATGGATGTGATGCTCTGTGCCATCTCCATGCGCAGCTCAAGTTCTTTGTCGGTGATACCGTCAGCCGACGGGAATTTAGACAGATGCACAGAGCATGTGCCTTCACGCTTTGTCACGGCGTTAAGGTCGTTGAACAATCGGTCGGCGAAGAATGGTGCGAATGGTGCAATCAGCTTGGACAATGTCTCGAGACATGTGTATAGTGTCTGGTATGCAGAGAGCTTGTCGTCGTCCATCTCTCCTCCCCAGAAGCGTTTGCGGTTCAGTCGCACGTACCAGTTGGATAGGTTGTCAACCACGAATGTCTGGATTAATCTTCCTGCACGAGTAGGCTCATATTCGTCGAGACCTTCCTTGACCTGCCCCACCAGGGTTTGCAACTCGGAAAGAATCCATCGGTCAATCTCCGGCCGTGCCGCATAGTCAATGTCGTGCTCGCTGTAGTTGAATCCGTCCACGTTGGCATACATTGCGAAGAACTTATAGCATTCGAAGAGTTTTCCGAAGAAAGTGCGGCTCACTTCCTCAACTCCCGCCATGTCGTATTTAAGGTTGTCCCAAGGTTGAGAGTTTGTGAGCATATACCATCTCACAGCGTCTGTGCCATAACGTTCTATGTTGTCGAACGGGTCGATTGCGTTGCCCAGTCTCTTAGACATCTTCAGACCGTTCTTGTCGAGCACCAGTCCGTTGGAAATCACTGCTTTGAATGCCACGGAGTCGAACACCATCGTAGCTATTGCGTGAAGGGTGAAGAACCATCCTCTGGTCTGATCCACGCCTTCGGCAATGAAGTCGGCTGGATATACAGTTCCCTTGTCGAGCTCTTCCTTGTTCTCAAATGGATAGTGGATTTGTGCGTAGGGCATGGATCCTGAGTCAAACCAGACGTCGATGAGGTCGAGCTCGCGGGTAAGCACGTTGCCGCTGTCCGACACGAGGCGTATGTTATCGACGTATGGACGGTGGAGGTCAATGAGATGATAGTTTTCCTCGCTCATGTTGCCTGGCTCGAAACCTTTGTCCTTCAAAGGGTTGCTTTCCATCACACCGGCTTTGACGCTCTTCTCAATTTCGTTGTACAGCTGCTCCACGCTTCCTATGCAAATTTCCTCCCGAGTATCTTTGTTGCGCCAGATTGGCAGAGGTGTTCCCCAGTAGCGCGAGCGACTGAGGTTCCAGTCGTTGAGGTTCTCAAGCCAGTTGCCGAAACGTCCGGTGCCGGTGCTTTCTGGTTTCCAGTTGATTCCCTTGTTCAGCTCCACCATTCTCTCTTTGAGGGCTGTAGAGCGGATAAACCAAGAGTCGAGAGGGTAGTATAGCACAGGTTTGTCGGTACGCCAGCAGTGTGGGTAGTTGTGCACGTGTTTCTCAATTTTCAGAGTCTGCCCGGCTTTCTTCATCTCCATGCAGAGCACAATATTCAGATCCTCTGCCTTAGCCGCCGCCTTCTCGTCGTATTTGCCGCCTGTGTTGAATTCTGGGGCGTATGCGTTCTTCACATAGTCGCCTGCATGTATTGTGTAAGCCTCCTTGTTCACGCATTTGCTGACAAACTCGTCGGCAAGGTCGTCCATCACGTAGTATTTACCAGTGAGGTCAACCATAGGGCGTGTCTCACCCCCTTTGTTGATAAGGAACAGTGACGGCACGCCTGAGGCACGGCCGACACGCTGGTCGTCGGCTCCGAAAGTCAGGGCTATATGCACAATTCCTGTACCATCGTCAGTAGTGACGTAATCGCCGGGAATCACCCTGAACGCAGCTTCTTCCATCTCCACGAACTGGTCGTTGCCGACGTTGAAGATGTTTGAGGGATGGGCATCTGCGAAATCCTTGATATAGCTGGCGGCATTCTGGTCGAGACGCTCACATGGCTTCACCCATGGCATCAGCTGCTCGTAGCGCATTCCAACGAGGTCAGAGCCCTTGTAATGTCCTGCGATGCGATAGGGCACTACCTTGTCGCCTGGCGTGAACTCTTCCATCGGTGCTTCCGCACCTTCGGGCTTGAAGTAGCTGCCCACCAAAGCCTCCGCCATTATGAGACTGAGCTTGTCTCCGTTATATTGGTTGTATGTCTGAACGCAGACATAATCAATGTTTGGACCTACACACAGGGCTGTGTTCGAGGGCAGAGTCCATGGCGTAGTTGTCCATGCGATGAAGCATGGCATACCCCATTGTGTCATCTCAGGCTTTGTGTCGATTGCCTTGAAAATGGCGGTGCAGGTGGTGTCCTTCACGTCACGGTAGCATCCGGGCTGGTTGAGCTCATGGCTCGAAAGCCCGGTTCCGGCTGCGGGTGAATAGGGCTGGATGGTGTAGCCTTTGTATAGAAGGTCTTTGTCGTAGAGCTGCTTGAGCAGCCACCACAGAGTCTCGATATATTTGTTCTCGTAGGTGATATACGGGTGCTCCAGGTCAACCCAGTAGCCCATCTTCTCGCTCAACTCTGTCCATTCGTTCGTGTACATCATCACGTTCTTGCGGCAGCGGTCGTTGTAGTCTTCTATTGAAATGGTCTTGCCGATATCCTCTTTTGTGATTCCGAGCTCTTTCTCCACTCCCAGCTCAACTGGAAGTCCGTGGGTGTCCCATCCGGCCTTGCGCTTCACCTGGTAAGTCGGAGGCCAAGCGGTCTTAGGAAGAC
>JAZUMZ010000007.1:0-8676 GCA_045603885.1 Bacteroidaceae bacterium
CGCTTGATCTCAGCCACAGCCTCGAGCGACTGCCTCAACGCCAGGAACTCACGCGGATCCACGCGCCTGACGGATATCTTGCCGCCTATACGCTCTATGTCGGATATTGAATGGAGCAAATCATAAATATGGTCGCGGAACTCAGGAAAGCGGAAAAAGCAGTCCACCACGTCCTGACGCTCCTGTATGGCCTTCACACTCTTCAGCGGGAAGCTCAGCCACCGGTAAAGCTGGCGGCCGCCCATGGCAGTCACCGTCTTGTCGATCACATTGAGCAGCGACTTGCCGTCGTGGTTCATAGGCTCCAGCAGCTCCAAGCTGCGGAGGGTGAAGCTGTCGATATGCACGAACCGTGAGTCGTCGATTTTCGCTATGCTGGATATGTGCTTGAGCTGAGTGTGCTGTGTCTGCTCCAGATATTGGAGTATCACTCCCGCAGCCACAACTCCCTCGACCACATGCTCCACGCCGAAACCCTTGAGGTTGTGTACGCCAAAATGTTTTTTGAGCTTCTTGCGCGACGTGTCGTCAGCAAAGAGCCAGTCGTCGAGCTCGTAGGTGTAGTATTTGCTGCCGAAAGCCCCGAGGAGCTGGTTTCGCTTGCCACGCTCGTAGAGCACCTCCTTGGGCGAGAAGTTTGTCATCAGCTTGTCCATCTGGTCGGCGTTTCCCTGGCCAACGAGAAACTCGCCTGTAGATATGTCGAGAAACGCCACACCCACCATAGCCTTGCCGAAATGGACGGCGCAGAGGAAGTTGTTCTCTTTACCTTTCAGAACCGTGTCACTCATGGTCACACCGGGTGTCACCAGCTCGGTGATCCCGCGCTTTACAAGTTTCTTGGTCAGCTTGGGGTCTTCCAGCTGGTCGCATATCGCCACGCGCTTGCCGGCACGGATAAGCTTGGGCAGATAGGTGTCGAGAGCGTGGTGGGGGAATCCCGCCATGGCGATGGACGCGTCTTTGCGGGTGCTGTTGATGGCGTTGGAGCGCTTGGTCAGAGTAATCCCCAGAATTTCCGACGCTATGATGGCGTCGTCACTGTATGTCTCGTAGAAGTCGCCGCACCTGAACAACAACAGGGCGTCGGGATGCTTGGACTTCAGCTCCATAAACTGGCGCATCATGGGGGTTAACTCTTGGGAAGACATGGGATGTAAAATTTTATGATGTAAAATTTTATGATGTAAGATGTAAGATGTAAGATTTTTCGATGCTTTGACACTGCGTTATTGAGGCATTTCGAAACTCCACTTTTCACTTTTCATTTTTCACTTTTCACTTTCTAATCAGTTTCTTCGCAAATTCCCAGATGACGATTCCGGCGGTGGTGGAAACGTTCAGCGAGTGCTTGGTGCCGAACTGAGGCAGCTCGATGCATCCGTCGCAGCGGTCTATGGCATCCTGACTGACCCCTTTGACCTCGTTGCCGAACACCACTGCATAGCCTGTGGGCTCGTCGCCCATTAACCCGGTTGCCGCACCGGGCGAGATGCTGCCCTCAGCCTGCTCAACGGCAAAAACCTTATATCCCCGCTTTCTCAGGTCGTCCACAGCATCCACCGCACACTCGAAATAGACCCATTCCACACTTTCCTCGGCTCCGAGGGCGGTCTTGTGAATCTCCACATGGGGCGGACAGGCCGTGATTCCACACAGGTATATACACTCCACAAGATAGGCGTCGCTCGTACGGAACACACTGCCCACGTTGTACATAGACCTCACGTCGTCGAGAACGACGACAAGGGGAATCTTGCGTGTCTGCTTGAACTCATCTACAGAAAGGCGTTCCAGCTCGGTTATCGTGAGTTTGCGGTTAGAGGACATTACAGCATTTTTATGGTTGAGTCTTTATCTTACGGGTCATGGCCCATATTCCTGCGATAACGAATGGAATGCTGAGTAGCTGTCCCATGTCGAGCGGCAGGCTTCCGTCATCGATCCCGCCCTGTTCTTTTTTCAGGAACTCCACGAAAAAGCGGAAGGTGAATATTGCGGCGATACAGAGTCCGAAATAGAAGCCGGACCCTGCGCTGATGCGCTCCCTCACCTGATACAGCTTGTTTTCCTTACCCTGGTAGGCTCTCCTGCTTCTTCCGTATATAAAGAGGATGACAGCGAATATGACGATATATGCGAAGGCCTCGTAGAGTTGTGAGGGATGGCGCGCCACTAGCTCGCCGTTCACCATTGCCTCGTTTGTGTGGAACAGGAATCCCCAGGGCTTGTCAGTCTGAGTGCCTATAATCTCGGAATTCATCAGGTTTCCGATTCTGATACATGCGGCACAAAACGGAGCCGCGATACCCAGGTTGTCTAATATCACGAACATAGGCACTTTCTTGCTTTTGCAGTAGAGCAACATAGCAACCATGAGACCGATTGTGCCGCCGTGGCTGGCAAGACCGCGGTAACCTTCGAGATGCCAGCCCCCGCCGCCGTCAATCCGCACGGGCAGGAACATCTCCACTATGCCGCGGAACGAAGAGAGGTAATACTCTGGCTCATAGAAAAGGCAGTGTCCAAGTCTCGCTCCGAGCACCACACCAACGAAGCAATATAGGAAGAGAGGGTCAAAACGGTGGGTGTCCACCTTCTTCCCGTTTTCCAAAGCAGGGTCAATCTGCTGGTCGGCATAGAGCCGTCTGACTATGAAATAAGCACCCACAAGACCGATTACCCAGCAAAGCGAGTACCACAACACCGTGAAGGGGCCAATCTCAAACGCCACCATCGACGGCTGCCAGTCGATAAAAAGAAAAGACATTTTTATTTAATAATTACATTGATTTTCAGTGATTCGACATTTCGGTATGACGATATAACGTTATTTCGACATTTCGAGACTTCGAGGCTTCGGCTTTAAACATTAAACCTGAAATGCATGATGTCACCGTCCTGAACCACATACTCCTTACCTTCCACACCCATCTTACCTGCCTCACGGACAGCCGCCTCTGAGCCGTATTTTATGTAGTCGTCGTACTTGATTACCTCGGCGCGTATGAAGCCCTTCTCGAAATCGGTGTGGATCACTCCGGCACACTGAGGGGCTTTCCATCCGCGACGGTAGGTCCAGGCCTTTACCTCCATCGGACCCGCGGTGATGAAGGTCTCAAGGTTGAGAAGACGGTAGATGGCTTTGATCAGGCGGTTGCAGCCGCTCTCCTCAAGCCCCATGTCCTCTAAGAACATCTGCTTCTCCTCGTAGGACTCCAACTCGGCGATGTCGGCCTCGGTCTGGGCGCTTATAATCATAAGCTCCGCAGCCTCGTCCTTGATGGCGTCGCGCACACGCTCCACATATTCGTTGCCGTCCTTCGCACTGGCGTCGTCCACGTTACACACATAAAGCACCGGCTTGGTGGTGAGCAGAAACATCTGCTTGCACATCGTCACCTCGTCGTCGTTCACCAGCTCCACCTCGCGTGCGCTGTGACCCTGCTCCAACGCAGACTTGAACCGGGTGAGCAACTCATATTCAGCCTTCGCTTTCTTGTCGCCTCCCACCTGTGCCTGCTTCTCCACCTTCTTCAGGCGGTTTTCCACCGTCTCGAGGTCTTTTAGCTGAAGCTCGGCGTCGATTATCTCTTTGTCGCGTACCGGATCCACGCTTCCATCCACATGCACGATGTTCCCGTTGTCGAAACAGCGGAGCACATGTATGATGGCGTCGCACTCACGTATGTTGCCAAGAAACTGGTTGCCCAGACCCTCGCCTTTGCTGGCGCCTTTCACAAGTCCGGCGATATCCACGATGTCACATACAGCGGGCACGATACGACCGGGATGAACCAGCTCGGCGAGCTTGGTAAGGCGCTCGTCGGGCACGCTCACCTGACCCATCTGAGCGTCGATGGTACAAAAAGGGAAATTCGCTGCCTGAGCCTTAGCGCTCGAAAGGCAGTTGAACAAGGTTGACTTTCCTACATTCGGAAGACCCACAATTCCTGCTTTCATATTTTATTTCTTTTCTTTCTTTATTGATTTTTTTCGTTATATCGTTATAACAGTATTTCGATGTTTCGATGCTTCGACACTGCGTTATTGCGGCATTTCGAAACTCCACTTTTCACTCTTCACTTTTCACTTTTCACTTCCCCTTGTATTTCTCCGCAAACTCCTTGCTTATGCTGTTGTTGAACGACTGGCAGACATCCGAGGCGAGATCCTTGCCACATTGGATAATCTTGTCCCATGTCTGCTCGTCGAGACTGGCGAGGTCGCAGCGGCGGACTCCGTATTTGATCAGTCCGTAAATCACGCCGGCATTGAAGTTGTCGCCAGCCCCGATGGTGCTCACGGTGTCGATCTTCCGCACCTCGAAACTCTTGCGCACAGTCGGAGTAATCAGCTTTATGTCGCCCCCCGCGTCGGTGCAGAGGAAATTCTTGCAGTAGAACTCAATCTCTCGCTTGTACACCCGCTCGGGATCGCTCAGACCGAAGAGGTTGTCGAGGTCTTCCACCGACCCCCTGACGATATCCGTCACCTCCAGGTTCTCAAGCATATCGGCATAGATCTTTATGGCCTCGTGCTTGTGGGAGCTGCGGAAGTTGAAGTCGTAATAAACCAACGCGCCGCGGCTGCGGGCATAGTCGAGAAACTCTCGCACCTTGGGACGCAGCACGGGATTGAGCACAAAGTAAGAACCCATCATCACAATGTCGTCGGCCTGGATGTCGGGCCACTGGCTCAACTCGAGGCGGGCGGCCGGATAATCCTTGTAGAACATGTATTCGGCGTCGTTTTTCTCGTTGAGCCATGCAAGGGAAATTGCCGACACACCGTTATGGTATTGCACAACCCCGCTGCTGTCAACACCGTTCTGACGCATGAAGTCTATGATCATGTCGCCCACACGGTCGTTACCCGTCTCGCTGATGATCGACACGTCCACACCGAGCCGCCCGAGGGATATGATGCCGTTGAACACCGAGCCGCCGGGCACCGCTGCCGTGGGCTGGCCGTCCTTGAATATTATGTCCATGATCGTCTCGCCGATCCCAATCACTCTCCGCATATAACCTTTATCTCTTCTAATTCATTTACTCTGTACATAATCTCATTCCAAGGCTTGTTGAGCACTCCTTGGCCTTCGAGGGAGTCGAAAAACTCGAAGAGCTTGTCGTAGTAGCCGTTGACATTCCAAAAGATAAGACGCTTAGAGTGCAGACCGAAGGTGTTGGCGGCAAGGGCGCAGAAAGCCTCGTCGAAGGTACCCACGCTGCCGGGCATCACAACCATTATCTCGGAGTGATCTACAAGCAGCTGCTTGCGATCACTCAGATCCTCACACGGTATGGTGACATCTATATAGTCGCTCACACGGTCGTTCTGAAACAACTTGCGGGGTACGATACCATAGACCGTACCGCCATTCTCCTTCGTGGCTTTTGCCACTGCCTCCATCAGACCGCTCGCAGCACCACCGTAAACCAGAGTGCGACCAGTCTCGCCCAACCAACGGCCAAGCTCAGAAGCTTTCTCATAATAAACCGCCTCCATCCTGTCGGATGAGGCACAAAACACACCAATCTTTTTCATATTGCAAAGTTAAGACTTTTCTGTCAAACAGCAAAATATTTGTGAACAGCAAATAACTTGGATTATAAAAAACTACAAATTACAAATATGTTCTTGATGTCTGGTTTAAACGGCGAGTTAAACGATTTATTATAGTCGGCGAAATCAATATGATTAAAGAACGGCGAATTAAACTAATTATGCGAATTCCATCAACAAACAATTCGCTTAATTCGCCGTTACAAAAAATATAATGCACCGTTAATAATGTTTTCTCATTTCTTTTTCGTAAATTTGCTGAACAAAGAAGATAAACATCAGAAAATGAGAGCAATAAACGCTTTATAATAATTGTTATCTTTTTAAAAATCAACAATTTAATATAGTTTTGTTTCACGTGGAACAACAACACCGACAAACCAAAGCTGCTTTGTTTCACGTGGAACAAAAAAATCCGAGAAGTATGACAAGGAACGAGGAACGTCTCGAAAGACTGAGAAACATTGTACTAAACCTGCCCGAATGCCCTGGATGCTACCAGTATTTCGACGCAGGCGGGACAATCATATATGTAGGCAAGGCGAAGAATCTCAAACGCAGAGTGTCGTCATACTTCAACAAAAACCAGCAATCCGCCAAGACACGTGTTCTGGTATCGAAAATCGAGGACATAAAATACGTGGTTGTGGGTAGCGACGAGGATGCGTTGCTCTTAGAGAACAACCTCATTAAACGCTATCAGCCACGCTATAACATCCTGCTGAAAGACGGAAAAACCTATCCGTCGGTATGTGTGACAAAGGAAGACTTCCCACGCCTTTTCAAGACAAGAAACCTCGGACTGCGCGGAGCCAGCTACTACGGTCCGTTCTCTCACCAGAACACACTCAACAACATGCTTGCGCTGATAGAGAAGATGTACCACCTGCGCAAGTGCCGACTCGCTCTGACCGAGCAGGGGGTGGCAGAAGGAAAATTCAAGACCTGTCTCGAATACCACATAAAAAACTGCAAGGGACCATGCGTGGGAAAACAGAGCCGGCAGGAGTATATGGAGGAGGTGGAACAAGTGAGGGAAATACTCAAAGGAAACACCCGCATCGTGTGCGACCGGCTGATGGACCGGATGAAATCACTGGCCGAGGACATGAGGTTCGAAGAGGCGGAGGCGGTGAAACGGCGCTATATGCTCGCACGAGAGTTTGTAGAGAAGAGCCAGGTGGTCACCAACTACGACTACGATATCGATGTGTTCAGTATTGCCGACGAGGAGCAGGTGGCATATATAAACTACCTGCATATCACACAGGGATTCATCAACCAGGCCTTCACATTCGAATACAAGAAAAGGATGGACGAGACCCAGGAGGAAATACTCGCACTCGGAATCGTGGAGATGAGGGAACGATACAAAAGCAAAGCAAAGGAGATTGTGGTGCCCTTTGAGATTGACACCGAACTCAAGGGCGCAGAGTTCCTGATTCCCCAACGTGGTGAGAAGAAGCACCTGCTTGACCTCTCTATGGCAAACGTACGACAATACAAGTTCGACAAGATGAAGCAGGCCGAGAAGCTGAATCCGGAGCAGAGAGCCACCAACCTCATGAGAGAGCTTCAACGGAAGTTGGGCATGGAAAAACTGCCGATGACCATTGAGTGTTTCGACAACTCCAACACACAAGGATCTGACGCCGTCGCAGGATGTGTGGTGTTCAAGCAAGCGAAACCCTCAAAGCAAGACTACCGCAAATACAACATAAAGACGGTGGTGGGACCCGACGACTACGCATCTATGGCTGAGGTGGTGTACAGGCGCTACTCACGCATGATAGACGAAGGCACTCCCCTACCCGACCTCATCATCACCGACGGAGGAAAAGGACAGATGGAGGTGGTAAGAAAAGTGGTGATAGACAGCCTCGGACTCAACATACCTATTGCCGGACTGGCGAAAGACAGGCACCACCGCACATCCGAGCTTCTCTTTGGATTCCCCGTTAAGACCATAGGTATAGAAATCAACTCACCCCTCTTCGCCTTCCTTACAAGAATACAAGACGAAGTACACCGTTACGCCATCACGTTCCATAAAGACAAAAGAAGTAAACGTCAGGTACACTCAGAGCTGGACGACATCAAAGGAATAGGACCAGCCACAAAAACCGCACTGCTAAAACAGTTTAAAAGCGTAAAGAAAATAAAAGAAGCTTCTCTTAAGGAACTTATACCGGCGATAGGTGAAAGCAAAGCAAAAATTATCATCAACTATTTTCAAAACCAAAACACCTTATGATTATACATTCCGCAAGCGCACCAGTAACCCCGGGTAATGAAACAAGCGAAGCGACGTTTCTTCACCCGGGGGGGATGGAATCACCAGAAGCACCAAGAACCCTGAAAGGGTTCAACAACATCAGCATTATCGCTTCTAATAGAATATACAGAACTTGAATATCTTCATAACTAAAAATAAAAACCATGCGGGCAGTAATTCAGAGAGTAAGTGAGGCCTCAGTGACAATCGAAGGCAACGTCACGGGAAAAATAAAGTCAGGGTTGTTAATACTCGTAGGCTGCGAGAACAACGACAACCAGGAGGATATAGAATGGCTGGCGAAAAAAATCGTTAACCTCAGGATTTTCGACGACGAGAATGGGGTGATGAACCGCAGCCTGAAAGATGTGGACGGAGAACTGCTCGTGGTAAGCCAGTTCACACTCTGGGCCTCATACAAGAAAGGAAACCGACCGTCATACCTACGAGCCGGGAGCCACAAAATCACTGTGCCACTATACGAGCGGTTCTGCACTACCCTATCCCGCGAGGCTGGAAAACCGGCGCAGACAGGACAGTTCGGAGCCGACATGAAAGTGGCTCTGGTCAACGACGGACCCGTCACTATATGCATAGACACAAAAAATAAAGAGTAAATTCTTTCTATAATCCGTTTAATTCGCATTTGGCAAAACCATATAATTATATAATTTTCGTGTTTCTCAAGCCCAGAAGGCCAACCCCGGAGGGGTTATACAATAGTAACCCCGGGTAATGAAACAAGCGAAGCGACGTTTCTTCACCCGGGGTGTGGAATCACCACCAACCCCGAAGGGGTTAAATATCAATAACCCCGGGTAATGAAACAAGCG
>JAZUMZ010000008.1:0-19269 GCA_045603885.1 Bacteroidaceae bacterium
CGAAAGGCTCCAGACGGAACGTGCGGTCGTGGTTGGCTGGCATTCCGCTCAGCTGGGCGTAAAACGTGACGCCGCCCTCCTCGTAGGCATACGAGTAGTTGTAGGTCACAGATTCATATACCTGCCCCGCGGCGTTGCCAACCCATATATTCAATGCGGTGCGCTCTGTGTCGTAGGTGTCAACCTCCTCGTGGCTGCACCCCATTACGGCCAAAGCCGATATTATCATCAGAGTTTTTCTCATTTGCTTTTTTTTCTTTTTTCTTTTTTTCGTTATTCCGAAATTTCGTTATTTCGGAGTCTTGTCCCAAACTTAACTTTTCACTTTTCACTTTTCACTCTCTCACCTGTTATCCTCCCTTTGGGCTGCCTCGGTCTCGGTGATCGGTAGCGGGAAGGTGTATGACTTGGTCGCCACCATATCCACGTCTGAATAGAGCACGTTGGGGCGGTTCAGGCGTTTGTAGAGGAAAAACAGCTGTCCCTCGCCGAGAAACTCGCGGCGGTATTCATGAATCAGCTCCAGCTCGTAGTCGGCAGGCAGTTCCGTCAGTGCCGGAAGGTTGCGGGCTGCGCGCAGGATGTTCAGTGCTGTGCGTGCGCCGTCGGTGTCGCCGTCGCGGTAGCGGCATTCACTCTTGATCAGGTACATCTCGCTCATACGCATCAGAGGCATCTTGTACATGAAGTAGTTGTTGTTGCCGCTCGGTGCGTCATATTTCGTCAGGTAGCGGTTGTTGGCATGGGTTGCGGAGCCGGGCTTGAACAGGAACGTGTAGCGGTAGTCCTGGGTGGCGTTGCCGAAATAGTCGAGCAGGCGGTCGCGGGTCACAGCGAAGCTGTAGGCGGAGTTGTCGGAAAAGAACTGGTCGGCGATATCCGATGTCAGAGTCAGGTTGTTCAGGGCAAACAGGTGCTCTGTGGCGAGACAGCGGTCATAGCCTGCCTGAAGGTTGCCTACTGTAGCCCAGCTGAACTGCCCCGAATTGACCACCTCGTCGGCGGCACGCTCCGCACCCTCATAGTCGCCCATCCACATGCGCAGGCGGGCCTCAAGGGCGAGAACAGCGTAGTAGTTGAGGTGAACTTGACGGTTGATCAGGTAGCCGTTGTCTGTCTGCTCCGTTATATCACGTCCGGTAACGATGGGGTCGGAATTCTTCAGCAAGGTTTTTGACGCTTCTATGTCGGCAAGCGCGGCTTGAGCCGCCTCTTTAACGGTCAACTGGGGAAATACCCTGTAGGACAGGGCGGTGCTGTAAGGAATCGACGGCTGGTCGGGATTCACGGCGAAGCTTACTCCGAAGCAGCGAAGGAGGTCGAAATGCAGGAACGCGCGGAGAGCCAGAGTCTCCCCTTTGATTACGTCGTGGTTGTCGGGAGAGAACATTCCGGGATTGTCGTCTATATGCGCCAGCAGGTTGTTGGCGTTGGCGATACCGCTGTAGTTGCCTGCCCAAATCTGACGGATGTAGTTTGTGGGAAACGCGGCGTCGTATTTGTATGCCACTGCGTCATCATACTGTGAGGCATAATAGAAATCCCATTCCTGACCGAGAATGCCGAGCAGTCCGTAAGTCATCTCCTTGCTGTAGGTCGATGTGCTCACCATCGACGAGTAAACTCCGGCAAGCGCTTCCTTGAAGCCGCTTTCGCTCTCAAACAACTCGGTGTCCTCAACCTGGGAGCGGGGCTGGACATTCAGGTAGTCGTTGCACGAGGTGCCGACAACCCCGGCAGCCAGTAATACAACCCCGGTCGCAAATGAAAGAGTCTTGTTTATCTTTGTTGCCATTTTTGCTTTATTTTTGTTCCTATAGTGTCTAAAGTATCTATAGTTTCTATTTTAAATTCCCTTAATCCCTTATTCCTTAGATTTATATCTTAAAAATCTCCTTAGAACGTCGCTGAGAGTGAGAACGAGAACGTGTGTGCGTAAGGGTAGTTGAGTCCGCGCTCTGCCTTCACTGTGGAGAGGTGGAACACGTCGTTCACGTAGAAGGTGGCTTTCAGGCGCTCCAGTTTGATTTTGCGGAGCCACTTGCAGTATTTGAAGTCATAGTAGGCGGAGAGGGTGGTGAGGTCCAGCATGTTGTTGCGCTGGACGAAGCGGGTGGAGGCATAGGTCGTGGTGGGAGTGCTGGAGATATGCTTGTAGAGAGCAATGTCTCCAGGCTCGTTCCAAGTGTCGCTGAACACGCGGCGGTCCACGTTGTTGGCGATATTCACGTTCTCAACACGGTCAACCAACGTCTGGTTGTAGTAGTCGCCTCCCAACTGGTAGGTGAACAGAAGGCTCAGGCCTATGCCTTTGTACTCGCCGTTCAGGCCGAACGAGCCGTGAACCTTGGGGTTGGAGTCGCCGGCTATGATGTAGTCGTCTGTCGTGTAGTCGTAGGTCGTCGTGCCGTCTTTCTTCAGGAACATCTCGCGGCCCGTGGCGGGGTCGATGCCTAAGGAGCGTACTGCCCAGATGGCTGTCATCGACTGACCCTCCTCGTAGCGGATGATAGGCGAGGTGGTGTTTGCGGCGTCCTGCTCACGGTTGAATGAGCTCAGCGCGTTGCTGATTTTTGTCACCTTGTTTTTGTTGTGGGCGATGCTTCCGGTCACGCTCATGTATGACTGCCCTTTTTGGTAGAATCGCCAGCTCATAGTGGCCTCGATTCCCCGGTTCTCCACGTTGCCTAAGTTCTCCATGTAGGTGGTGAAACCGGTGGAGGTGGGGATGGACATGGCGATAAGGGCGTCTTTGGTGCGGCTGTTGTAGAAATCGAAGCGCAGGTTGAACTTACGGGCGATTCCAAGGTCCAGTCCGGTCGTGAAGTCACCGGTCTGCTGCCATTTCAGGTTGGGGTTGGGCATACCCATCAGGTAGGCGCCGGAGATATTGTCGTAGATGATGTTGTCGTAGAACTTATATGTGGCCTTGGCCTGATAGGGCGAGAAATTTTGGTTGCCGGTCAGACCATAGGTTATACGGAACTTACAGAGTGTCAACCACTTCACGGAAGACATAAACTGCTCCTTGTGGAGGTTCCAGCCCGTGCCGAGACTCCAGAACGTACCCCAGCGGTTGTCGCTGCCAAACACGGATGAGCCGTTGAAACGGATGCTCGTGTCAAACAGGTAGCGCTCGTCGTAGGAGTAGTTGGCCGTGCCGGTGATACCGATGGAGCGGGTGCGGCTCTCCGAGCCGGAGGGCTTGCCGTCCTCGGCATATTGCTTGGCGAAGGTGATGTAGTCAACGTGGTTGTTCAAGAAACCCCAGGCCGTCATTCCCTCGTTTGTAGAGCTGGACGACTGGAGGGAGTAGGCGGCGTTGGTTAGGAACAGATGCTTGCCCCACTGATGGGAATAGCGTGCGGTGAGGTCTATCGACAGGCTGTTGCTCTCACCGTTGTTGATATAGTAGGAGCCGCGCTGGAAATAGCGGTCACCGGTCCAGTCGTTGAAGCGGGTGTGGTCGCCGGGATAGAAGTCCTCACGTTTGTTGTTCTGGTGGGTGTAGCCGATGCGGGCGGTGAAACGAAGGTCTTCTATCGGGTTGTATTCGAGGTAGAAGTTCTCAACCACCTCGGTGTATTTCGAGAAGTTCTTAGTGCCGATATAGGCGTTGTAAAGGGGGTTGTAATAGGTCGTGGTGCTTCCGTTGGCGCCAGGAGAGGTGTATGTGCCAAGCACTTTCTGGATGTTGCCGTTGTCGTCGTGGGCGGAGTAATAAGGGTTGACACCGACATATTCAGAGAATGTGCCGTAAGGGCTGTCGTCAGCGCGGTTGCCGGTCACGGTCAGGGAGTTGCGGAACATCCAGGCCTTATAGCGGTACGACAGGTTTATGTTACCGGAGAGGGTCTTGCGGTCAGACTCCTTCATCACGCCCTTGATGTCGTTATACATAAGGCTGGCGGAATATCTCAACTCCTGTGTGCCTCCTTCCATGTAGGCGGTGTGCTTCTGGCCCACACCGGTGCGCAGGGGCTGTGACAGCCAGTAAGTGTTCACACCTCGTGCGATGTTTGAGGCTATGGAGTTATACTGCTCGTCGAGAAGTGCCTGGTAGTAGGGGGCGGTGGAGGTGTAGCGGCCTGCGTTTTGCTCAACCTGGAGCTTCTCGCGGGCGTTACACAGGTCGTAAGACGTGAGGTCGGGAACCTCGATGTTCAGATCACCGGTATAGGTGATACGCAGACGACCGGGCTCTGGCTGCTTGGTCTCTATCACGATCACGCCGTTGCTGGCTTTTGAGCCGTATATGGCTTTGGCGGCGCCGTCTTTCAATACTGTCACACACACAATGCGGTTGATGTCGAGGTCGAACACCTGCTCCTGCGTGGACTCAAAGCCGTCAACGATAAACAGGGGGGCGTTGGGGTTGCCCTGATAGTCGCCTTGAAGACCTCCGAACGAGGCGTTGCCGCGGATGGTGATGTCTGACATGTAGTTCGGGTTGGAGCCGTTGATGTTGTTCATATCCACGATAAACGAGGGGTCTATGGCCTGGAGTACCTTCAGCACGTTGCTGTTGCCCACAAGCTTCAGCTCTTCCTGGCTGTAGGTGGCGGTCGAGCCGGTGAACGTGGAGGACTTGAAGTCGAACAGACCGGTGACGACGACCTCGTCAATCATGTTGCCCTCCTCTGTCATAGCTATAACCTCGTGGATATAGTTGCGCTTGCCGTCGTAGTTTTTGGTCAGCGTCTTCATGCCGAGATAGCTGAAACGAACAGTCACGGCCTCACCCTGAGGGACGGTGAGGGAGAATTTACCCTCGTCGTCGGTCATCGAGCCGGCTTTGGTCTCTAAAACATACACGGAGGCGCCGATCAGGGGCTCACCGCTCTCGTCTTTAACTGTTCCTTTTATAAGCAGACCCTCGCCAAGGGGATTCTGACGCTCCACCCTGACAGTCTTGATTGGCACGCTCTCCGGTTGCCCGTTCCCGTTGTTTCCGTCTTTCCCGTTAACCCCGTTATTTCCGTTATTCCCGTCCTGAGCAAACGAGACCCCACCAACGCAGAACAAACCGGCTAATGCAAATAAAAATATTTTAATTTTTCTTTTCATGCCTTTTTCTTTTTCTTTTTTTCTTTTTCTTTTGCCTAATCTTACCTTTTCTTTTGCCTTTTTTCATGCTTTTTTCTTTTCTCTCTTCTTCTATTATGCAGTTTTCTCTCTTTTTTTTGGCTTTCTCTCTTCTTTTATTATGTGGCGATGTCATCGCCGCTCTCTGCCTGCAAAGTTAATAAAATTCTGTTATCCCACCAATTTTTTCCTTTCTACATTTGCCTTTTCGGAAATTTATTCTTACTTTTGTCGAAAAGTGGCTCGTTATGAGAATAAACAAGCATATATTATTTCTTTTTTTTGTGGCGCTCCTTTTCGCATGTGGAGAGAAAGGGGAGCGTGATGCCGGAGTTGTGCCCGACTCAGACTCAGTTAGCCTCGTGCCGCAAAAGATTGACTCTGTATATGTCAACGGGCTGACCAACGACCAGGTGGACAGCCTGGAGTTCCGCCTTACCCACCACTACACCATAAACGACAACTTCCTTGTTATGGCCGATTCCATCAAACTCGTGCCTAGGGAGGATGAGTTGGGTGACACTTGCTATGTGTTTAAAGACCAGATACTTGCCGTTGTCAAGGTGAAAAGGAATCTGGCAGCCAGAGACGATTCCCTTGAACTCTCCAATGCGGATGCCAACCTCATGAAGTCTATCGAGGAGGCGGGTAAGGAACTGGACGACATGACCACGGCTGACGGAATTGCCCGGGATGTTCCGACAAACGACACTGTGGTGGCAGATACCGTATGGGTGAAGGTGGCTACTGTGCAAAACACCATGGGATGGATGACGGAGAGCACGCTGCTTAAACACACTGTGCCCAACGACAATTTGTCGGTTCTGTTGCATTCGCTCACCGACACGCGACTGCTATGGATGGGAGGAATGCTACTGCTCGGAGTCCTCGGAGTGTATTTGCACAGGGCTTATGCCAGAAAAAAAATCAACATGGTGAAACTCAACGAGATGGACTCCCTGTATCCGTCCTTGTTCGTATTTCTTGTGGCACTCCTCGCTTGCCTTTATGCAAGCATTCAGAATTTCGTGCCGGAATACTGGCAGGAATTCTATTTCCACCCTACACTCAACCCCTTTATGCTGCCACATGTGATGGCAATCCTCGTAACCATCGTGTGGACAATTATTGTCGTGTTTATTGCTCTGTGCATGGAGATTTACAACAACTTTAAGTTTGGACGTGGATTTATATATTTCTTTGAGATTATGGGAGCATCTATGTTTGTTTACCTCTTTATCTCCTGGACGACAAAGATTTATATAGGCTATATAATTTTTATACTCCTGACATGGTTCCTGTGGGTCATATACAATGACTACGTCAAACTGAATTTCCAGTGCCCCAACTGCGGAAAAAAACTGCGGGCGCCGGGGAAATGTCCAAACTGCGGAACCATCTTGGAATAAAGGGTAGTTCTATAAATTAGCTTCAGGCGATTTTCAGTTTATTAGCGAGCAGGTTGGTTCTTGCAGCCGCAGAAGCATAGCGAGCTATGGTTCAAGGCAAAAGTACCATGATGCCGCTAAGAAACGTAAAGCGTCGAAGCACAAAGGAGTACCCAAGAGATAATAAAAACTAATTTATAGAAATACCCTAAAGCACTTCGGTAATATGCGCATAACTCTCTTTCAAACAAATATCTCATGGCTGAACACAGCAACTAACATCCAGCAGGCTGAGGAAATGCTGGGCTCGGCTCCTGAATCCGACCTCTTCATCTTTCCCGAGATGTTCACAACGGGATTTACAATGGAACCGGAGAAAACGGCAGGGAAAGCGAATCTTGCGCTGGAATGGCTTAAAAGACAGGCGGAGATATTCGATGCCGCTGTCTGCGCGACAGTACCATGCGATTATGATGAAGGCTTCTACAACAGGTGTGTATTTATAAAACCCAACGGAGAGACATCCATCTACGACAAGAGGCATCTGTTTACTTACAGCGGTGAGGATGAGCGTTATACAAACGGACATGACCGGGTGGTGGTGGAGTGGAGAGGAGTGCGCTTCCTTTTGCAGGTGTGCTATGACCTGCGGTTTCCTGTGTTCTCTCGTAACCGCAAGGATTACGATGTGGCGCTTTATCTTGCAAACTGGCCCGAGAGCCGACGGGCAGTTTGGGATATACTCCTAAAAGCCAGGGCGATAGAGAATCAGTGCTACGTGGCCGGAGTGAACCGGGTGGGCGACGACCCCATGTGCCACTACAACGGAGGTACGGCTATCATATCACCCTATGGCACAGTCATTTCACAGTGCCCGGACAACGAGCGGTCTTCTGTCTCCGCAATTCTCGACATCGACAAACTCCAGGCGTTCAGGGAGAAATTTCCCGTACTCGACGATGCCGACCCCTTCAAGCTCGCTTATCCGTAATTTGGCTTCGCCGAAGTTACTTCCGCTCGGAAAAAATCAAATAAATTTAGCTTCGCTGAATTTTTTCGCGACTCAGCAGAATTTGTGCAAGCACATTCTGCATTCGCTGCTCAAAAATTTGTTTTTTCTCTCGCTTATCCGTAATTTGGCTTCGCCGAAGTTACTTCCGCTCGGAAAAAATCAAATAAATTTGTTTTTTCTCTCGCTTATCCGTAACTTTGCAGGGAATTATGTTCAAGAAGATTGACATATATGTGCTCAAGAACTTCCTTGCATTGTTTCTGGGCACTTTCGTCATCAGTATTTTTATATTGATGATGCAGTTCCTGTGGAAGTATATCGACGACCTGGTGGGAAAAGGACTCGAAATGGATGTACTCGCGCAGTTTTTCTTCTATGCGGGAGAAACCCTTGTCTCACTGGCGCTGCCTCTGGCTATATTGCTGGCTTCGCTCATCTCTTTCGGAAACATGGGAGAAAGACTGGAGTTGCTCGCCATGAAGGCTGCGGGCATTCCGCTGGTCAGAATCATGAGGCCCATCGCCGTGTTTATGGTGCTCATCACAGGGGTGTCCTATTATTTTCAGGACTATGCCGCGCCACATGCGCAGAAGATGCTGTTCCAGATGCTTTACTCCGTAAGGCAGACTTCACCCACAATTGACATCCCTGAGGGGGTGTTCTACGACGGAATCGACGGAGTGAACCTCTATGTCAAGGAGAAAGACCCGGAGACAGATATGCTCTACGAGGTCATTATCTATGAACTTTCCGACGGAGCAGCCAACGCACATATCATCCTCGCCGACTCGGCGCTGCTTGAGACATCTGCCGACAAGCAGCACCTCTTGCTTCACCTATACAGCGGAGAGCAGTTTGAGAACCTGCGCACCAACGCAATGGTCACAAACAACGTGCCATACAGGAGGGAGACTTTTGTCAACAAACATTTTATCATCGATTTCTCAACCGACTTCTCCATGACCGACAACGACTTCTCGCAGAATGCCAAGACGAAGCAGATGGGAAATCTCATGGAGGGAATTGACTCACTCAGGCAGGAAATCGACAGCACGGCGTTCGCCTTTTACGACGACATGAAACGGGGTACACTACAGGTGTCTGGGTTCACCAAGGCGCAACTCCTGTTCCTGCACAGACATAACCACTTCACCGACCGCATGGTGGATAATAAGGCTGGAAACAACATTGCAGACCTGAAGCTCGACACGCTGAAGTTGAGGAATTGTGCGCTGCCAACCTCGAAGCAGTGGGCTAAAGACATCTTGAAAGTAAGACAGGAACGTGACTCCACCTATGCTGAAAACGAGCAGGAGGTGAGCAAACTGGCAGAGGAGAGAATAAAGACTGCAAGGGTGGATGCCGACTCCCTCTTCGAGAACATGGAGGAGAGGAAACAATCGGAGGTGATACACTCTGCTTTGCAGAAAGTGTCGCTGGCGGCAGGAGACTTGGAGTTCAGAGCCGACATGATGAAAGCCATGAAACGTGAGCTCAGGCTTCACCAGATACAAATTTGGCAGAAGGTGACGCTCGCGCTTTCATGTATTATTTTCTTCTTTATCGGAGCACCGCTCGGAGCCATTATCAGAAAGGGAGGTATGGGAATGCCTGTGGTTGTGGCTGTGATTATATTTCTGTTCTACTACATCGTCAACTCCTTCGGATCCAACCTTGCATCGGCGGGAACAATTCCTGTGTGGCTCGGTATGTGGTTCAGCACAATTGTGCTTGCCCCTATTGCCTATTATCTCACACTTAAGTCGAACAACGACTCCGTAGTGTTCAATATCGACACCTACAGGAATTTCTTCAGAAAACTCATAGGAGTGAAGTCACACAGGAATATATACAGGAAAGAGGTCATAATCGACGATCCCGACTATCCCGACATACAGCAGAGACTGGAGGTGCTCGTACAGAAAGCGGCGAAATACAGACGGGAGAAACATCTCAACCGGTTCCCCAATTATCTCAATGTGTTCTTCAGAAACGGGCGTGACGAGGAGATTGAGGACATCAACCGGAAGATGGAGTATTGTGTTGAGGAGCTGTCTAACAGCAAAGACAGGCAGATTCTGAAAAATCTCAATGCGTTCCCGGTTTTGGATACATACGCGCATACCGCGCCGTTCAAGGATAACCGCTGGAACAAGGCTGCGGGATATTTCTTCCCGCTCGGAGTGACACTGCTCTTCAGAATAAGCCGCTTCAGGAGAAGGCTCAGCAGAGACCTCAAGGAAATTGTGAACGCCGGAAAAATTGTCGGAGCGAGATGTCAGGAGATTAACGAGAAACTTTAAGACCGACATGCCTGATATGTCAAAAAAAAATGCTAACTTTGCAGTGATTATGGATAAAACGATTTTTTCTACTATAGAACAGGCTATCGAGGACTTCAGACAAGGCAAGTTTGTCATTGTTGTCGATGATGAGGACCGCGAGAATGAGGGCGACTTCATTACAGCGGCTGAGACAATCACTCCAGAGAAGGTGAATTTCATGCTCAGGGAGGGCAGGGGAGTGCTTTGTGCCCCTATAACAAACACCAGGGCAAGAGAGCTGGAGCTCCAGCACCAGGTGGAGGAGAACACATCCATGCTTGGAACACCGTTCACTGTCACTGTCGATAAACTTGAGGGATGCACAACCGGGGTGTCGGCACACGACAGGGCAGAGACAATCAAGGCACTCGCAGACCCCAAGTCCACACCGAAAACGTTCGGGAGGCCGGGACATATCAATCCGCTCTACGCACAGGATAACGGAGTGCTCAGAAGGGCGGGGCATACAGAGGCGGCTATCGACTTGGCAAGGCTTGCGGGACTCAGACCTGCTGCGGCGCTTATCGAGATCCTCAACCCTGACGGGACGATGGCAAGAATGCCGGAGCTTAGGAAAAAAGCCGAGGAGTTCGGAATCAGACTGGTGCAAATCAAAGACATCATAGCTTACAGGCTCCAGAGGGAATCACTCGTAGAGAAAGGAGAGGAAGCCGACCTGCCTACAGAATACGGACATTTCAGGATCATACCTTTCCGCCAGAAGAGCAACGGACTGGAGCATGTGGCGTTGTTCAAGGGAACATGGAAGCCCGACGAGCCGGTGCTCGTGAGGATGCACTCAAGCTGTGCGACAGGCGACATCTTCGGATCGAAACGATGCGACTGTGGTGAGCAGCTGCACCGCTCCATGCAGCTTATCGAGAAAGAGGGCAAGGGAGTGATTGTATATCTCATGCAGGAAGGAAGAGGCATCGGGCTGATGAACAAAATCGCAGCATATAAGCTTCAGGAGCAAGGGCTCGACACCGTAGATGCAAACATCCACCTCGGATTCGACCCCGACCTGCGCGACTATGGAGTGGGAGCGCAGATTCTCAGGGATTTGGGAGTGGCGAAGATCCGCCTCATAACCAACAACCCTGTCAAGAGGGTGGGACTCGAGGGCTACGGACTCGAGATTGTAGATAACGTGCCAGTGGAAGTGAAGCCCAACAAATACAACGAGCGATATCTTCACACAAAGCAGGAGCGCATGGGACATATCCTCCACTTCACCAAATAGGCACCGGGCTAGCCCATGAGTCCCATAGGCCCCATAAGCCCCATAAGCCCCATAATTATTAATCTATAATTCTTAAAATTTTATGAACAACTTCCAAGAATTTCAGCAGCAGTACAGCGCAAACACAAAAGCCTACGAATACGCTACACAGCAGATGCAGACTGAAGCCGGCACACAGGCCGTAGGGCAGGCATTCGCATCTCTGATGAAGAAAACATATCTGTGGATGGCGCTTGCGCTTGTAATCACAGGAATGACCGCCTATGGAGTGGCAAACAACTATTCAATTATGGAGACGATCATCTCCAACAGGGCGATTTTCTGGATTCTGGCAATTGCCGAGCTGGGACTGGTTATCGGTCTTTCCGCAGCGATCAACAAATTGTCGCTTATGACCGCGTCGATCATGTTTATCGTATATTCAATGCTCAACGGTGTGACAATGTCGTTCATTTTCCTGGCATATACCGCCACGTCAATAGCCACGACGTTCTTTGTCACAGCAGGTGCGTTCGCAGGACTGGCGCTCATCGGATTCTTTATTAAGAAAGACCTCTCGGCGTTCGGCAAGTTTTTCCTTTTCGCACTTATCGGAATTATCATTGCCTCAATCGTAAATATATTCGTGGGAAGCTCCGGTCTCGACCTGGTTATCTCTATAGGAGGTGTGGTTGTCTTTGCCGGACTTACAGCCTATGACACCCAGAAAATCAAGGAGATGTTCCTCGCTACAGGAACAGAGGTTAACGAGCAGACACAGAAACTCGCGGTTCTCGGAGCACTCACGCTCTACCTCGATTTCATAAACCTGTTCCTCTATCTTCTCAGATTCCTCGGAAAGGCCAGAGACTAAATTGAAGTCATGGGTCTCATGGGTCTCATAGGTCTCATGAGCCCCATGAGCCCCATAAGCCTAATAATCTCATTAACCCTCTAATTAATAATTCAATATGCAGAACCTTTCAGATCGCCTAAACCGCCTGGCTCCTTCAGCCACGCTCGCTATGTCGCAGAAAAGCAGCGAGCTCAAAGCACAAGGTGTTGACGTTATAAACATGAGTGTCGGTGAACCCGATTTCAATACCCCCGACCACATCAAGGCTGCGGCAATAAAAGCCGTGGAGGAGAACTGGACACGCTACAGCCCTGTGCCGGGATATCCGTCTCTCAAACAGGCTATTGTCAATAAACTGAAAAATGAGAACGGGCTTGACTATGCCCCTTCGCAAATTCTTACCTCCAACGGAGCGAAGCAGTCGGTGTGCAACACCGTCATGGCGGTCGTCAATCCGGGAGACGAGGTGATCATACCTGCCCCCTACTGGGTGAGCTATCCGCAGATGGTGCTTCTTGCCGAGGGTACACCGGTGTTTGTAGAGGCAAAGATCGAGCAGGACTTCAAAATCACACCTGAGCAGCTTGAGCAGACAATCACTCCCAAGACACGTGCACTTATTCTTTGCTCACCGTCAAACCCGACGGGCTCGGTTTACAGCAAGGAGGAGCTTGAGGGCCTGAAAAACGTGTTGATGAAATATCCGCGGATTATAGTCATCGCCGATGAGATCTACGAGCATATCAACTACACAGGAAACCATGCTTCCATGGCACAGTTCCCTGAGATCAAAGACCGCGTGGTAATCATCAACGGAGTGAGCAAGGCTTACGCTATGACGGGTTGGAGAATCGGTTTTATAGCCGCTCCTGAATGGATTGTGAAGGGCTGCAACAAGCTTCAGGGACAATACACGTCAGGACCGTGCTCCGTAAGCCAGAAGGCGGCAGAGGCGGCTTGGAACGGACCGCAGGACTGTGTGGAGGAGATGAGACAGGCATTCGAGCGCCGCAAGAACCTTATCGTCAGACTTGCAAAGGACATTCCCGGACTGGAGGTGAACGACCCGCAGGGAGCTTTCTACCTCTTCCCTAAGTGCTCGTCTTATTTCGGAAAGACCGACGGAGAGCGTGTAATAAACAACTCGACGGACTTTGCCATGTACCTGCTTGAGGTGGGACATGTGGCGACAGTAGGAGGTGACGCCTTCGGCTCGCCTGAGTGCTTCCGCATGAGCTACGCGACTTCCGACGAGAACATCACAGAGGCTCTCCGGAGAATCAAGGAGGTTCTCTCACGCCTGAAATAGCTCAGATCTGCCCCTGCAAAAATGGCTTAGACACTTCCCTGTCCGAAATAAAAACCTGGCGCATGGTTGAATGCGCCAGGTTTTCTTCTTCTTTTTCCGGCGATGTCATCGCCGCTTTCTTTCGCCGCTTTATCGTTTCATCATCACCTTCTTCCCGTTGATGATGTATAGCCCGTTGCCAGGGTTGCCCACTCGGCGGCCGGTAAGGTCATAAACCGCGTCTTTTCCGCTGTAGCGTCCGTCAGTAAAAACCGAAGCTCCGTTGATCTCAACCCCTCCGATTCCAGAGGCGGTGCCGCCCTTTGTCCAGGTGTAGTTGAAGCCGTAGAACCCGAGCTTAGAGCCGGTGCAATAGACAGCGTAGGTTGAGCCGGCCTTCACGTCAAAAATGAACGTGCCGTATTTCTTCTCATCTACTGTGATGCCGTCGAAGTCAGCCAATGCGGCGCCGTCCTCAAGCACGTAGAATTTTTTGTTGGCGTTAAGTACCACAGCCACGGTTATTGTGCCGCTGTATTTGGGCTTTATGTAATATACTGTGCCTGAGTCAGCTGTGCCGTTTACGCCGTTGCCCTCTGTGAAAGCCCCGAAGCCGGAGACTGCGGAGTTTGCCTTGGCGGTTTTGAAATCTTCACCACCGTCCGCTCCATAGGTCACTGTGGCGATGGTCTCGCCGTCGTAGTCCACATTTATGGTCTCGCCGGATGTGAATGTGGCTCCTTCCTGAACCGCATAGGTGGCGTTGTAAGTGACGGGCTTGTCGTCATCGTCGTCGTTGTTGCCCTCGACACCAGGGTAATACTCATTCACGCTGTCCTGAGCGTCCTTGTTCCCGTTGATCATGATGTCCTGGACGATAGAGTTGAGATATACCTCGAGATTGGTATAATAGTGCTTCACTGTGTCGAGAGTGTAGAGCTGGGCGTCAGAGGGGTCAGAGGGGTCAAGCCCTTTCTCGGTCTCCCATTGGTCGGGCATGCCGTCACGGTCGGTGTCGTAATCTGCGGCACGGGAGCCTGTGCCGAAATTGGCCTCTGTGTAGCCGTTCACGTCGGACACTTTGTCTATGCGGCCGCCAACTCCCGTCACGGAGCCTTTATAAGTGGCTGTACCGTTCTTTGCCTCTGTCATGTATCGCTCGTCAACATTGTCCCTCACCAACGACGCTCCGCAATACTCTAAAATCTTGGAGTAGGCGCCGGCGGCTGTGTGGGTGGTCACCTCGCCTGCGGGGACTGCCTCGTCGAGCTTGATTCTCACACAGTCCTGGTTGTTGGAGTTCTTCTTGTACTCCACGCCGCTGCCGTAATAGTGGTTTGTGTCGGGAGAATACCTCTCGCCGTCTATCGTATAGACACCGCTGTCGTAGGTCACTCCTTTCCAGTCGTAGTTTGCGCTGCCGTTAACCGTGTTGCCGTCGATGAAATAGCGGCTGGTCATAGTCCAGTATTTTTCGTTGTCGCTTGAACTGGTGCTGTTGCCGACCGATACAATGGTCGTGCGTGTTGTGCTGCCGGCAGGGCCGCTTTTGAAATAGTTGTTCACCATGTTCACATGACCGCCGCCAGGACCGCCGTAGCAGCCGTTGCCGCAGTTGTAAATCAGACAGTTGCGCATATCCACAATCTCTGCCTGGACAGCGTTCTCCCAGCGGTATTGGGCATATTGCTTGTTCGACGTGTAACCCTCCCAGTCGTAACGGGCTCCGCAGAAGCGGGGAGAGCGGTTCTGAACATGGCAGATCATATTGTGGTGGAACGAGGCCAGTTTGCCGCCCCAGATGCCGCCGTAGCCGTGGGCCCCTTTGCCGTGCCCGGCGTTGAGGAGGCTCTCCCCTATAGTGCACCACTGCATCGTGAAGTTGTTGTTGTCATAGAACGAGGCCACCTCGTCTATGCTCCATGAGAACGAGCAGTGGTCGAGGATGACACCTGTTACGTTGCGCTGCCATATGGCATCGGCTCCGTCGTTCACGTTTTTCTCCTGACCACGGCGCACGCGTATAAAGCGGATGATGTTGTTGTTGTTGGGACGGACGGTGTAATACCTGATGGTGATACCTGGCTCAGGTGCTGTCTGGCCGGCTATTGTCGTGTTGGGACCGATGGACAGATCGCTATTTAAGGCAATCACACCGCCCACGTCAAATACGATGGTCTTGTAATCCGACCCGCTTACGGCATTGCGGAGAGAGCCGCTGCCAGAGTCGTTCAAGTTGGTTACGTGGATTACTTTGGTCGAGCCGTCGGAAGGATTCCGGCCACCGCTCACATAGCGTCCGTGACCTTCGGCGCCGGGAAAGGCGGGCGCACCAGTCTGCCCCGTGGCATTCACAGACATGCATAAGGCCACGACCGGTAAAATCAGTTTGATAAGTTTTTTCATATTCTATTTTTTGTTTTTTTTATTTCGAAATTATGTTTATCACCTCAACCACGTCGGTGATATCAATACGTTTGTCGCCGTTCACGTCGGAGGTGGAACGGTAGGTGTTTTTGCCTGATATAGTGCTGACAATACATACCACGTCGGTGATATCGACACGTCCGTCACGGTTTACGTCACCCTTTATTATCACACTGCTGTCATAAACCGTCAACTTGTAGCTGTCAAGCAATGTGCCGGAGGAAATCTTGGTTGTGGGGGAGTAATAAACGTAGAACGTGTAGGTCTTTCCTTTGACAAGATCGCTGTAGTCTTTCTCCAATATCTTGCGCTCGTAAGGATTCACGTTGGGCTGCCAGTAGGTGTAATAACTAAGGTCGGAACGACTCAGGAGGATATACCCGGTGGTAGTGGAGCGGGTGTTGTTATACATCGACACATCAATGGTGGCAAACGTGTCGTAAACGTAGTGGTTGCCGCCGTATGTGCTGGCGGTGGGACAGCTTATGGAGGCTTCAACTTTACCAATCGGACCTTCGGTAATCCTGAGGGAGGCCTGACCTAAGTAGGTCAGCTGGGAATGTGAGTAGGGGTCTATCTCGTAGAACTGTACGGTGGAGTAGCCGGAAGATGCCGGGGTGAAATAGAAATATGCCTTGTCGCTGCCGCTGCCGTTAAGATATAGGCCTGAGGTGGTGGTCAGGCTGCCGTTGACATACATGCCGACGGTTCCTGTGTACTCTTTGGCTACATTGTTTTTGAACGTGACTTCCACTTCCTGCTGAGAGTTGGCGTAGCCGTTGCCTGTCAGTCTGGCGCTCGTGGCGGTTACCTTGCACTCACCGGGATTTATGGTGATGGACTTTGTGGAGCCGCCCGACACAACCACTTCGGCATAGTATTTGTTTGCACCTACGCACGGATACCAAGTGCTCTTGTTTGAGCTGTATATGGCGCTGATTTTGTGGGTGCCGTTGCCAAGACGCAAGGCAAGTCCGCTCTGAGAGATGCCATAGTCATATAATCCGTAACCCACGTCTAAGGTGGTGCGGCTGCTGCCTGAGGTCAGGACTTTGGACACACTGCCGGAACTGCTGATGGTGCCAATGCCGAGATAATAGCTGCAGGAGGCATTTGTGCGGTTTAATATGTTGAACAGCAGATTGGAGTCGGAGTTGCTGGCACTGATCACGCTCACGCCTGTCAGCACACCGGTAGTGGTGGGCTGCATACCGATTATGGCCATCTGGTCGTATGTGTAGCCGTCGGAAGTGGAGCTTGAGCCGGCTGACGTGGATTTCGGGTTCAGAAGGTTGATGGAGTAATAGCCGTCGTACTTGCCGCCCCATCCCCAGTTGACATGGTATCTGCCGGAGCCGTCGATGCCGTCAATCAGAAATTGATGGCCGCCGCCGGTAGACGATCCGCTGTAAAGCACCGGCCTGCTTGCTGTCAGTTCATTGTAAATCAATGTGTTCCAGTCGTCTATAGTGTAGTTCTCACGGTCGGCGAGATAGGCGTTGGAGTTGAAGCCGAAGTAATCGACCATGGCACCCACGACATAATAGGCGTTGGCGAATGAGCCGCCGGTGCCGTAACTCATCTTTACCGAGTAGCCGCAATATTGCATCAGTTTGCTTATGGGCATGGCCTTGTAGGAGGACAGGTTTGTCAGGTCGGTGCCGGTGTATTCGTTCTGCATTGATCCCCAGTCGAACGTTGTCGTAGAGAGGGAGGACAATGTGCCGATTGTCGAGTTTGATGTGAATGAGGGGATGCTTTTCTTCGTTGAGGAAGGGTATTTGTAGTAGTACATAAGCTGAGCCATGGCGGTGGCGACACAGCCGGTCACGCAATAATAGGTCTTGCCGTTGGACAGCGTGACTGTCGGACATTTGCAGTTGTAAACGTTGCCGGTGGCAGATACCTCGCCCTGGTTCCATTTGCTCTTAATCATGGGGGAGATGGACTTGCGTGACGCTTTCCTCGGGGAATATTGGACTGATGTGCCCGACGCAATCGCCGCTACCTCCTGCTCCAGGTCGGAGAGCATGGAGAGGAAGTTCTCAGGAATGTCGCCTGAGTCGAACTCGCCGCTGTCGCAATAGCCCAGGACATCCTCCAATGCGTCGGTCTTGGCGACCAGCACAAATCCGCCGTTGTTCACGTTGACGGCATAAATGGACTTGCTTGCGTCAGTCACCCTCATGGACGAGGCGGGAATTCTTGACCGCCCGTATCCCGTTCCGTCTGTAGCGTCGTTGTTGGTGTACAAAAACGAGGCGGCCTTCTGCTTGGCTTGCTCTGGCGTCACGTCTCCGGCCATTGCCGTAATGCTGCTCGCCATCAACACTATCAAAAAGGTGGTAATTCTTGACAATAGTTTCATCTTATTGGATATTTCTGTGGGACAAAAATAAAAAGCCATTCAAATAATTCGTTCAATTCGTTTAATTTGCCGTTTTTTTTCTGTCGCTTTGTTATATTATGTTGATATTCATAGTTTTACATACTCACTCTCTGAAATCAGCTCCCCTGTGATTTTGTCTGTCACCCTTGCTTTCAAGATGCCGTCTGTGATGTCAATCCTCTCAAATTCCAGGTCTCTCGCAGCCAACTCCCTGTCAGAGCGCAGATACCCGGTGAAATGGTCGTCATATACCTGCAGGTCAAACATGACAGGGCAGCTTGTCGTGTTCCTTACACGAAGGTCGCGGTAGCCGTAGGCAACGGTGGCGTCGGAGCCCAGTGGACAGAAGCGGGTCTCTTCGGTATATAGGTCTTTCGAGTGGTTGTAACGCTCAACGATCTCCAGTCCGGCAATCAAGCTCAGGTGGTGGATGATGCCAGAGGCCTGGCACAGACCGCCGCCGCGCTCAATCTGAAGCACGCCGCCGCGGATGCTGCGTGAGAGGGCGAACTGCCTCGTGTTCGGATTGCCCACGCACCGCCAGAAAGAAAACACCTCGCCGGGAAGAACCACGTAACGACGGATCCGTTTGCCTGCGACTCTCAGGTTGTGTTTCTTCTGCTCTAATGTAGATGATGCCGTGAATGGCTGGCTCACCTCAATAGAGTAGGGGGTGTCGATCGAAGTGCGGCGCTTGCAGAATTTGTCGTGGCCAAACAGGTCTTTCAGCCATCGGAGAATAACATGGACTTGGAGTTTTGACCACTGACTGAATCTCATTGTCGTAATGACTTTTGGATTAAATTCTTATTTTATCCCCAAAGTTAGCAAGATTTTTCCAATCCACCAAATATTTGCTTAATTCTCCATTGGCAAAGCCGATTAAATTTATAATTAAACTTTAGGGAGTTATAAAAAGGAGTGAAATCGGGAGTTACGCCAGCAAAGCTGGCTGGAAGTTATGCACTGCGTGCACGACAATAGTTTTGGAAGCTGTCAGCCTATATGGTATTGTCCTATTTAACTTCCATTTTAACTTCCACTTTTAAGAAATCATTCAAGTTTCTCAAGTGCTCAACTTGTTGATATTTCTAGGGCGCTGCGCTTAAAATCTAACAAAATCTGATATAAAATCTCAGGCCATAAATGGCCAGAAATAAATTTTGAAAGATTTTGAAAAAGATTTTGAACTTTCCGATTAAGCGAGAGCAAAGCCAAACTTGTTTGAGCTATGCCGAGCGTGAGGAAAGTCAACGAAGTTAAAGATTTTGAGGTCGA
>JAZUMZ010000009.1:0-2556 GCA_045603885.1 Bacteroidaceae bacterium
GCCCAAGAAATAAAAATGCGGCCGATAGGACTCGCTGAAATAGTGGTCAGTTATGAACTTGACCAATTGTGTGACTATCCGAACCAATATCGTGCAGAAGATTGGCGGGAAACAGGAACGTTAATATTAGAAATAGGAAACGGTATTGCACACAGCTATGTAGTAGAAGAGCATAATGATATTATAAAACAATTTACAACATTTTATGCTAAAAACAGATGGCATATAGAAGTGTTTAATATGCATGCTTTATTAGGTGAGACCTTTATGGGATACCCTGAAGAGAAAATGCTAACACAGATTGTTAATTTAGATGCGGCAGGAGTTTTCCAATACACCGAAGCACAACCTAAAATAAGCTGGAAGTTGATGCCTGAAAGAAAGGACATTTTGGGGTACAATTGCCAGCGTGCAACCTGTTCATTCCGTGGCCGCGAATACGAAGCCTGGTTCACACCTGATGTTCCTTTGGGATATGGACCGTGGAAATTCCAAGGATTACCGGGACTCATATTGGAGATAGCTGACACAAAGAACGAATACCATTTCACGGCTAAAGGTATTGAGAAACCGAAGCAAGAGAAGCAGATGATGATTTTTGATGAGGAAATTCGCACTATCAAACGCACTCGTGCGTTGAAAATGGAAGCAATGGCTCATAAAGACCATGGTCTTTTTGCTGCTGACTATGGTATCAGATTTACTTTGGAAGGGTCAGAACATGATGCGATGCCTTATTACCCCATAGAAAAAAAATGAAAGGTTTTACAACAATTATTATTGCGTTATTGCTGACGAGTTGCAAGACGGTTTGGAAAATTCCCGATGTGGAAAGTTATGAAAACAACGCACCACGAATTGTGTCGGTGGCATTCCTCGACACTGCTACTGTAGTAGAAATGGAAAAAAGTATAGGTTTTGGCATAAGAATCAACAATTATGCAAAACTCATTACGAATACCATGGATACAGCATCACTGCGTTGGATAGATGGTCTTCCTCTACCTGATGGCCAGTACAACCATGCATCAGTACGCTTCCAACTTGGTTTTGACCCTATAAACAAAAGTGTGAAACGACTTGAATTCACAGAAGGAATAGGAACTGATGCATATCGTATATGGGGAATACATCCAAGAGGGAAAAAATTAGCAGATTATACTTATACTCCGACCCGTACACCAATAAAGGGAGAAGGAATTGAATTGTTAAATGAGCTATTAGCCCAACATAAAGGTAAGAACGTGATGATTCAGTTTGTGGATATGAATAATGATGACTCGTTCGAAATGCTGAAACGAAGCCAAGCTGTTCACGAAATGTTTCACGAAGACAATCGCATCTGTTTCGTTCACCTCGCCCCTCCCCTTCCTACTGAGTACAAAGATGGGACAGGCAATGCTGTTATTCTTGGTAAAACAGTATTTTTCATGGAGTTTTTATCACCAAAGGAATATGAGACCCTTTTCAATCTCCTACGGAGATATCTTTCAAAAGATAATGTGCTATTTCTCGACAAGAATCTACACGTTTTAACCCCAGGCCTGTCGTACATCTACCCATATTTGTTTGACAAACAGTTGAATTGTTTAAAATGAAAGAAGAAATGTACAGGACTTTGTTCACTATCTTTTCTGTTTTATTGGGCCTAAATATTAACGCGCAACGTGACACGGTCACCATCAGTGGGCAGATACGCTGTGGGGAGACTCTTTTGGAAACCGGTATTGTGACTATGCTTAATCCCATAGACTCAAGTATCGTAGCCTATACCATGACTGATGAGCAGGGACGCTATATAATACAGGTTGCAACAGATCTGGACGAACTGTTAGTTCGTGTGACAGGTTTCAATGTAAAGCGTGATGTGCGAAGGATTAGTGTAAAGAACCAGACATTGGACTTCAAAGTACAAGAGGAGAGCATTGCTTTGCGCGAAGTGCAGATAAAGGCTCAAAAGCTGTGGGGAAACCGCGATACGCTGAACTATCTGGTGGCAGCATATACCAAAGAGCACGACCGTACCATCGGCGATGTACTGAGGCAGCTTCCGGGTATAAACATTGAGGGGGGAGTCATCAAGTATCAGGGAGTGCCAATCAACCATTTCTACATTGAAAACATGGACGTGTTGCAAGGACGTTACAGCATTGCCACCGAGGGAATAAAAGCTGACGATGTGGCCACCGTACAGGTTTTGGAGAACCACGAACATGTGAAAGCCCTGAAAGACCAAGTGCCTCCCGAATCGGCGGCCATCAACCTGAAACTGAAGGATAAGGCCAAAGGGACATGGACACGGGCATTCGACATAGGATTGGGATACGATGACGGTATGCTGTGGGACACGGGCATCAATCTGATGTACTTCGGCAAACGACGGCAACATGTCATCTTCTATGGCAATGAGAACACAGGCAGGGGAGGCAACCGTGCCGCACAGTACTATGGTGGGGACAGGTTGGGAGCCGCTATACTGACTGATATCCTGACACCGGGCAGTTCTCCCGTCGGTACCACCTTGCGCAACAACAAGCATACACTGAACCTGAACAA
>JAZUMZ010000010.1:0-2359 GCA_045603885.1 Bacteroidaceae bacterium
CTGCTTGTATGTAGCGATAGCTATCTGAAGTACCTCAGACTTGGCATTGGGTTTCCAACCAGGATAGCCCTCACCCACCTCAACCTCGGCACCGGCAAGCTCAAATACGGCGCGTACCGTATCGGCCACATCCTTCTTGCCCGAAGCGGCAGAGCTACGCTGCGAGAGCACAATCTTGACCTCACCGCCAGCCATGCGCACCGAAGCGAGATTGCTTGAGGTCTCCACCAAGCCAGGCACGTCATTGCTCATGGCAAACACGCCATTGAACACGCCATGCAGAGCACGCAAGAGGTGAAGCATCGTATCCTTGTCCATAGCGGCAGGCTGAGCATCGGTAGACTCGAGCACAAAGCGGGCCTTGGTCTCAATGGCTGCATACTCGGCCTCTACCTCGGCAGCAAACACATTGAAGTCTACACGCACGCTCTCCTTGTCCTTCTTGGGCACAGCACATACAGCCATTGCCTCACGAGGAATAGCGTTATGCTTATTGCCACCCTCGATATAAGAAAGATACATATCGTACTTCTCGGCGGCAGCAAGCAGGAATCGGGCCAGCACCTTATTGGCATTGGCATGCCCCTTGTTGATGTCATCGCCGCTGTGTCCGCCCAAGAGATTGTTGACGGTTACCTTAAAGAAGAAGTAATCCTCGGGTACTGCCACCTCTTTATATCTAAAGGTAGCGTCGGTGCGCACACCTCCGGCACAGCCGATAAAGATTTCGCCCTCGTCTTCAGAGTCGAGGTTGAGCAGGATGTCGCCATTCATGAAGCCGCTCTGCATGGCATTGGCTCCTGTGAGGCCAGTCTCCTCATCCACCGTAAACACACACTCTACAGGACCGTGCTTGATGCTATCGTCGGTGAGCACTGCAAGAGCCGCAGCTACACCGATGCCATTGTCGGCACCCAGAGTAGTGCCATTGGCCTTGAGCCATTCACCGTCAACTACGAGGCTGATGGGGTCGTTCATAAAATCGTGGTCAACACCCTTGTTGCTTTCGCACACCATATCCATGTGAGACTGCAAGATGATGGTCTTGCGGTTCTCCATGCCAGGAGTGGCAGGTTTGGAGATGACAACATTGCCGGCCTCATCGACCTTTGTAGCGAGTCCGCGCGACTCACCAAAAGCCTTCAGGTAGGCAGTCATCTTCTCTTCATGTTTCGATGGGCGGGGAATGCCACAAATCTCCTCAAAGTAGCCAAACAGGGCTGTAGGTTTCAAGTTTTCTGTCTTCATATTTGTCTAATTATAATAGTTTGTACACTTAAAAAAGATAAAAGTTACACGTGAAGCAAGTATTATTCGCATGTTTTGTGTATCTTTGCACCCGCAAAAAGCGAAGATAAACGGCACTCGCTGCAAATAAAGCTGCTTTATTTACTCGTTTGCATTATCTTTGTGCCCGCAAAAATAAGAAAATGGTACGTTTATTCCTAATTTCTTTGCTGATAATTGCTATTTGCATGGTGTTAATGTCTGTTACCATCCTGTTCAAGAAGAATGGCAGATTTCCCAACACGCATGTTTGCGGCAACAAGCACCTGCGCAAGAGGGGTATCACCAGTGCCCAAACTCAGGACAAGCAGGCACAGCGCGAAAATCCGATGGCAGTGAAGGAAAGACGCCCAATGACCGACAACGAATAGAATAACATAAAACAATAAGACAATGAAAAGTATCAAGACTTTCTCTATCGCACTCTGTGCAGCAGCTACCATGCTGACATTCACCCAATGCAACAATGCCCCTCAGCAGGCTCCCGTAGTAACTCAGGTGGTATGCGACAGTACTCCCCAGCTCAAGATTGCCTACGTAGACATCGACACCCTGCTCACCAGCTACAACCTCTGGATCGAGCTCAACGAAGAGATGATACGCAAGGAGGAGAACGTACGCGCTACCCTCAACGAGAAGGCACAGGACCTGCAGAACGAGTACGAGGAGTTTGACCGCAAGCTCAAGAACAACGCTTTCGTAACACGCGAGAGAGCCGAGTCGGAGCAGAACCGCATCTTGAAGAAGAGCCAGGATCTGGAGAAGCTGCAAGAGCGCCTAAGCAATGAACTCGCTACCGAGAACAACAAGAACAACATCCTCTTCCGCGACTCCATCAACTCATTCATCAGGGAGTACAACAAGGAGAAGGGTTACAACGTGATTCTCAGCCGCATCGGTGACAACATCCTCTACATCGACTATGAGATGAACATCACTCAGGAGATCATCGATGGCCTCAATGCACGCTACGTCAGCAACAAGGGCAAGAAATAAGCGAGGCCTTACCTGCATAAAACAAGAATGGGACGTTTCACACGTCCCATTCTTGTTATTTATATATAAGGAATAT
>JAZUMZ010000011.1:0-9342 GCA_045603885.1 Bacteroidaceae bacterium
CGCTTGGCCTCCGACTTAAACTGACAAAAGAAGAGGAGAAAATGATGTCTAAAATCGAGCACTCATTCCGTGCCAGCGAGAAGCTCCGTCGCCACATTGACTGTCTGCTCTCCCGTGGCGGCATGTACAAAGTGAGCAACTCAAACCTCATGTTTCACGGTTCTGTCCCACTCGACGCAGAGGGGAACTTGAAAAAAGTAAAGATAGGCCGTAAATACTACTGCGGTCCTGACCTGATGCAAAAAATAGAGCGTACGATTCGCGACGCATTTAATCCTGACATCTCAAACGAACGCCATAAATTCAGCATAGACTATATGTGGTATTTGTGGTGTGGGTGCGACTCCCCCCTGTTTGACAAAGACAAGATGGCCACATTTGAGCGCTATTTCATTAGCGACAGTAAGACACACAAAGAGAGAAAAGGTTATTATTACAAATACAATAACGACGAGACCACAGTAGATAAAATCCTTGATGCGTTCGGAGTTGAAGGCAGCCATCGCCACATTATCAACGGACATGTTCCCGTGAAGACGACCCGCGGCGAGACTCCAGTCAAAGCCAACGGCAAACTACTTGTGATAGACGGCGGGTTCTCCAAGGCCTACCAGCCAGAGACGGGTATTGCCGGTTACACGCTGATATACCATTCCCGCGGTCTTGAGCTGATGCAGCACCAGCCGTTCCGCAGCGCAGAGGAAGCCATAAAGAAGGGAGACGACATAAAGAGTGCCGTCCAGATAGTCGAGATGAACGAGCATCGCATGTATGTTAAGGATACAGACAAAGGAAAAGTAATCCAGTCGCGTGTTGACAACCTGAAGAAACTGCTTTACGCCTACCGAAACGGTCTTTTAAAATAAGCTCAGGTTTAAAACGGCTCAAACCATTGTAAACAAAATGGAAACAGACAGAACTATATTAGAAACGGCATACAAGGCAGGTCCTGACAAATTCATCTATGCGTTGACCGACTGCTATATAACAGCCATTGGCGGCACCCTCACCGATGCCACCATGAATCTGCTTAACACAGATCAGCACACACTGCTTGCATATCGCTATTTGCTTGACGAAGTTTGTGAGGGCGGATTTATCCAACTTATCGAGAACGGTTATGGCCCTTACGTCCTGGCAGGTCCCTTTCCTATGATAATAAAGAAGGAATGGGGATTCGTAGAATTCGGAAAATTCCTTTACGAAGTGCGTAAAGAGTATCTCCGCAACAAAGACGCTCTTGAACAAGATTATACCGACGAGGAGTTTATGGCTCTTTACGAGGAGTATGACAAGCTCAACAACCTTGGCGATGAATTCCTTGACGACTGGGAAGAACTGATGACCCCGTCAATAGCAGAATATGTGCACGAGAACCTGTCAAGGTTTATCTAAAGAAGAAAATCAAGAAATCGTCATTAACAATGGCAAAAAAAACAGAATTCAAATCAAAAGTCAACATAAAGAACAAACGCGCGGAATTTGAGTATCTGCTCGTTGACACCTATACAGCAGGACTGGTGTTGACTGGTACGGAGATAAAGTCAATCCGCAGCGGCAAGGCAAGTCTGGTTGACACCTACTGCTATTTCACCAATGGAGAGCTGTGGGTCAAGAACATGTATATATCACAATATTCCTTTGGCTCATACAACAACCATACAGAGCGTCGCGACCGTAAGCTTCTCCTAAACCGCAAAGAGCTGAGAAATCTGGAGCGTGACGCCAAGACACCTGGTTACACGGTTGTTCCCACACTCCTGTTCCTAAGTGAGAACGGATATGCCAAGTTGGAAATAGCCCTGGCAAAAGGAAAGAAAGAGTTTGACAAACGTCAAAGCCTGAAGGAAAAAGAAGACCGATGGGAGATGGACAGGGTTTATAAGGCACAGTTGTAAGTGAAAAGTGAAAAGTATATTGTGGAGGATATAAAGGAGATTATAAAAAAAAGGATATTGCTTCTTGACGGAGCAATGGGCACCATGCTTCAGAGCTATGGTCTCACTGAGGAGGACTTCCGCGGTGAGGCCTATAGGTCTTTGCCCGGCCTGTTGAAAGGCAACAACGATGCTCTGAACGTAACTCGTCCAGACATAGTCGAGGACGTTCACCGACGATATCTTGAAGCCGGCTGTGACATCATAGAGACCAACACGTTCTCCTGCCAACGCATATCCATGTCGGACTACAACATGGAATCGTATTGCACAGAAATGATCTCCGCCGGTTGCTCGATAGCCCGCCGTCTTGCGGATGAATACACTGCCCGAACTCCATGGAAGCCCCGTTTTGTTGCCGGTTCCATCGGTCCGACCAATAAAAGCTGCACAATCAGCCCTGACGTTAACGACCCATCTAAGCGCAGCCTCACATTCGACGAACTGGCTTCGGCCTACTCAGAGCAAGTGACCGCCTTGCTTCATGGTGGAGTCGATCTGCTGCTTTTCGAGACAATCTTTGACACATTGAACTGCAAAGCCGGCTTGTATGCAGCTCGCAAAAGTATGGACAAGACAGGCATTCACGTACCCATTATGCTTTCCGTCACAGTGAGTGACGCAGGCGGGCGCACATTGTCTGGGCAGACACTCGGAGCCTTTCTTGCAAGCGTCGGCCATTCCGACATATTCTCTGTGGGATTGAACTGCTCGTTCGGAGCCCATCAAATGTATCCGTTCTTGAAAGAGCTGTCGGACATCGCTCCATACTACATAAGTGTATATCCCAACGCCGGACTCCCCAACTCCCTTGGACAATATGACCAGACACCCTCTGAGATGGCCCAAGAGATGCGACGTTTTGTCGATGAGGGACTTGTCAACATAATCGGCGGGTGCTGTGGCACAACCGACACATTTATCTCTGAGTTCGCAAAAATCATCGTCGATGCCTCCGGCAATCCCAAACATCCACACACCCCTGCCTGTCCAAGCACAAGGCTCCAGTTGGCAGGATTAGAATTGCTTGACGTACGTCCCGACATGAATTTCATCAACGTAGGTGAACGTTGCAACGTTGCAGGCTCACGCAAATTCCTCCGGTTGGTGAACGAAAAGAATTATGATGAGGCATTGTCGATAGCCCGCAAGCAAGTGGAAGACGGAGCACAGATTCTCGATATAAATATGGACGACGGTCTTCTTGACTCGAAACACGAGATGGTCACGTTCTTGAATCTTCTCATGTCTGACCCCGATATTTCCCGTGTACCGTTAATGATTGACTCGTCTGACTGGAGTGTGATACTTGCCGGTTTGAAATGTGTTCAGGGCAAGTGTATCGTAAACTCCATATCACTCAAAGAGGGTAAATCTCAATTTGTTGAGCACGCAAATGAGATCAAAGAGCTTGGCGCCGCAGTCGTAGTCATGGCTTTCGACGAAGAAGGCCAAGCCACGACTTTCGCCCGTAAGATCTCCATCTGCGAACGTTCCTATCACATCCTGGTTGACGAGGTGGGTATGAATCCCAGCGATATCATCTTCGACCCGAATGTACTTGCAGTCGCCACAGGCATCGAGGAGCACAACACATATGCACTGGATTTCATACGAGCCACGTCCTGGATTCGCCAAAACTTACCCGGAACCCATGTAAGTGGCGGTATCAGCAACCTGTCCTTCTCATTCCGAGGTAACAATTACATCCGTGAGGCTATGCATGCTGTGTTTCTGTACCACACCATCGAAGCAGGTCAAGACATCGGCATTGTCAATCCCGCAACTAAGATTCAGTACAGCGACATCCCCCAAGATGTGCTTGCCGCTATAGACGATGTTTTGTTCAACCGCCGTGATGATGCTACAGAGCGACTTGTAGAGATAGCCGACCGTATAAAGGAAGAGAGTGTTTCATCCGCATCTGCTGAAATCCGTCATGACTTGTGGCGTGAAGGCACAAGTGTTGAAGAGCGTCTTGAGACCGCCATGGTCAAAGGCATCAAAGATTATCTTGAGACCGACCTCGCTGAAGCTATGACAAAATACGGCAATGCCGTGAGGATAATAGAGGGTCCGTTAATGTCGGGCATGAACAAGGTAGGCGAGTTATTTGGAAGCGGAAAGATGTTCCTTCCCCAAGTTGTCAAGACTGCAAGAACGATGAAATCGGCCGTTTCCATCCTTCAACCCTATATCGAATCCAGCCGTCAAAACCAATCCACGAAATCAGGAAAAATCCTGTTGGCCACAGTCAAAGGCGATGTACACGATATAGGAAAGAACATCGTGGGTTTAGTGCTTTCCTGCAACAACTATGAAGTAATCGACCTGGGTGTTATGGTTCCTGCAGAAGAGATTGTGCACCGCGCCAAAGAACTGGAGGTAGATATCATAGGTCTCAGCGGTTTAATCACTCCCTCCCTTGAGGAGATGGTCAATGTCGCCCGTGAGCTTCAACGCCAAGGAATGGACATACCGTTGATGATTGGCGGTGCCACCACCAGCGACCTTCACACAGCCTTGAAAATATCCCCTGTCTATCATGCCCCCATCCTGTGGATGCATGACGCCTCCCAGAATGTCCTTGCCGCCAACCGTCTTGTTGACAGCAAAGAACGTAAATTGCTGGAGGAAGAATTATACAAGAAAAACCGTCGATTGCTCAACGAATATGAGATAAGCCACAACCAAAAAGAAACTCTTTCCATAGATGAGGCCCGCCAACGACGCTGGAGACCCCAAAATAACTAAAACAAATCACAGAATGAAAAAAACACTCCTTATATCAGCACTTCTTTTACTGACAGCAATGAAAGGTCACTGTCAGGAGCAGTCGGCCCTGACAATGAAAAGTCTGCTGTCCCTGATGCCCGAACGTGTGATTCCGATTCTCACCCACAACAATATGCTCGACTTCCTTGACTTCATGTCCGCCAACTGCAAAGCAGAAGTGACAAACCGGATGAGCGGAAAGAGCGAGATGACCGAACTGACAGACAGCACCGCCCACATAGTCCTGACAGAAAGCAATGTCGTGGATGTGTTCATGGTTCCGACCAATGAGAACTGCCTTATATATGTTGTCAACACCTTGTCCACCGACTCTTTGACAGACAGCAGGGTTGACGTTTACGACTTCGTTTGGCAACCGGCGGACTCAACCCGGCAATTCTCTTTTGAGAACCCAGCAACATACAACTATGTGTCATACGACAAGAGCCGCCATGAGTTAACCGTAGATGAGGTCTCTGTTCCACTACTATTTGAGGGAGAGAGCCGCAAAGACAAGCCGGTAGTCAGAAAAAAACATATAATGGTATGGAACAAAGACAAGGAGATGTTTTGCCAATCTGCCATATAAAATCCCGAATAAATCTCTGGAAAAAATCTTTTATGACGGGAGCAAATAATATCGCATTTTTTTTACACGTAGAAACCAGATAATCAAAGAAGATATGGAAACAAAAAGCCATTGCCATCAAATAGGACTGCGGATTATTGCGGCCTTTATCTGTATGATACTGATGCCTACGATAACAGTTTCAGCAATTAACGTATCAGGAAACGTAAATGTAAGCTCACTTGACAACAAGGCTGAGCTCACAATTACAGGAGCCACGGTAATCAATGTAGATGTCGATAAGACCATCAAAAGCATCAGTGGAGACTATCCTCTTGTCATTCAGGGCAACGGGTGTCTCACCATTGATTCTAAAGGACATGGAATCAGTGTGAATTCGCTGAGAACCAGTTCCGATCTTATCATAACAAGTAAGAAAGACGGACTGAACATTGACCAAGACATAGTCATTGAGAAAGGAAATGTGTCGATAGACTGCAAAGGTGATGGAATATACAGCAGACACGGAGACGTTGAAATCATAAGCGGATATACCATCTCTTCCTGCGGAACCAACCATAATGCCATTAACGCAAATGAGGGAGACATCACATTTCACTCAGGAGCAGTGGTTGATGCAATAGGTGCTAAACTGGCGATTAATACTGAGAACGGTACATTCAACTCAGAGGCGAAAGTGAAGGCAACAGCCGGTGGATGGGCAATATGGGCTAAGTCCGTCAACATCAAAGGAGGATCATTATATGCCAAGTCATCCGCCTTCACAATCACGGCATCAACAGGTGACGTGTTTATAAACGCTGACGTGGAAGCAATATCAACATATTCCGACTGTATGGGAATAAGAGCCAAAAACAATGTAATAATACAGGGTGGAAAGGTATTCGCATCATGCTCAACTAACGGAACAGCAGTGAAGGCAACCAATGGCAATATCGAAGTGAGAGGCGGAAACCTTGAGGCAAGCGGAGCAAAATACGGGCTTTATGCCGGAGCACAGATTATCATATCCGCAGACGTGAGTGTAAGTGGATTCTGGGCTTTCTGGGCACAGAAAATCACGATTAAGGATCCACACATAATAATGGCCCCTATGAACGGAATGGTTGGTGAGAACACAATATTTGACGCTTCGGGAAACTGGGCAAACCGTGTGATAATCGGAACCAGGCCTCTCAACGGAAGCGTTAACATCGACTCGTCCTCGCCAACACCAGGGACGTTTCTGAACTACCGACTGGGAGGTGAGATTTACCAACTATACCAGAATGGAACTAAGCTGAATGTGGTATGGCAAAGAAGCAAGGACGGAGAGACAGGATGGACCGACCAGTCCGTAGAGAAAACCTATGTGGTGCAAAACAATGACTATGACTATTATATCAGGGTGAAAGTCTCAGCTGAGGGATATGAGGGTGCACTCTACAGCACACCAAGGAAAGTGACAAAACAAAACTGCTATATCGACGTGGTCGCACCAGAGCTTCTCATTTCAAACGATAAAATCGTAGTAGCAAACGCCAAGAATACACAAGAATACATCATATTCAACTATCAGAAGCAATTGTCATCGATAACCGAGAGCGATTGGAATAACAGCATCAAGCCAGAAAACAACGGACAAGTAAGTCTGGAAGGGACTAAAAACAATGTCAACTATGTATATACCAGGGTGAGAGAGACAGCATGGATGTTCGCCGGGACTGATTTGAGGACTGCATCAAGATTTTTTGGTGAGACAACCTATTTCCAGGATATACAACTGACTGTAAAGAAGGTGAATGGAGTATCTTCGCCGACAAGTGAAAACGAGCTTGAAGAGGAAAGCCGCACATTATATACAGCAGTGTCAACCTCATCCGACCGCCTAAGAATCACAGCCTCTCCAATTCCAGAGAATGCCACCAATTTCAGCGGAGTGAGAGGTAACTATTGGCTTATGAACGGACATGGCATCGAGAGCGAGCATTATGGAGAGTATGGCAAGTTCTATGCAGACTTTAAATGTACAGAGGAAATCAAGACCGACCAGTATTACAAGACTGTATATGTAAAACTAACAAAACCGACCAACAGCCTTGAAATTGTGGCAGAATACTACAAAGGTTACAACGATTTGATACACCGCTCATTGCGTTTCTACGTCGCCGATGCTAATGGCGATATACAGATAAACAATATAAACGTCAAATGGCCATTAATCGTTGGAAAGGGAGAAAAACTCGAAGGACTGGAGATGTCGGTATATCCAAAGAAGGGAACTCTGAAAACTTTAACAACTACCACAACCGATGCAAGCAGCCCTGGTACGGCACCGGTCATTATATTCAACAAAGAAAACATGACTATTGATGTTGATGCAACTAAAGCAGATTTAGGAACTTTCTTCTATAATATATACAATGACCACGTTGGAGTTGGCAGCTTCTCGGTCAAAGTAAGCGAATCAATTGTTGAGGATGTGATAGTATCACCGGAGAACATCACAGGCGAGCCAGGCGAGCAATATCAATTAACGGCCACAATCGTACCTGCTGACGCTGATGGAGATGTGGCATGGGTAAGCAGCGACACCAACGTAGCCACTGTAACGTCAACAGGGCTCGTTACCGTCAAGGACAACACGGAAATAGGTGCCACTACTACAATTACAGCCTCAGTCAATGGGAAGAAAGGAGAATGCCTGTTAACAGTGGGAGGAGAAATATTCAATCTCTATGTTGCCGGCATTCAAGTCACCACGCGCAACATGGACAAGCTGGCGGAACTGATTTCAGAAAAGAGCGACGCAAGCATGGAACGCTATTTGAACGGTGGCATGGAGGTGAGCTTCGATGGAGTACGAACACTTACACTAAAGAATGCAACAATCGACGTAGGAAATGGCACAGCTCAAGGAATGTCCTTCGGAGTAAAAGGTCTGATTGTTCAAGTAGAGGGCGACTGTCGTGTCAACAGCAACAACTACAATGGAATTAAAGTTATGACGGGGGCAACCATAACTGGAAATGGTACACTGACTGTCAGCGGTGGAGACTGTGGCATCGCTTACAAAGATGGCAAAGAAGCACCTATTACCTTGTCATTAGACGGAATCACGCTCAACACCACTGGAGGAAATTACGGAATACACGGCGGAGTGTCCGACAACAAAAACAGATTGGATATCGACAACTCTGATATCGTTGCCGAAGGACAAACATCCGCTGTCAGCAGTTGGTACGGAGGAATCGAACTGACCGACGCGGTAATCGTTGAACCAGAGTCAGCATATGTGATTAAAGGTCAAATTACCAGCGGTGGTAGTCCGGCAACCAAAGTTGTCATCAAGGCAGAAGGAGGCAAGAAGGGAGACGTGAACAGGGACGGAAGAGTGGATATTTCCGATGTTGTGGCAACAATTAACACAATAGCTGGCGACAACACATACAAAGCTACAGCCGACGTGAACGAAGACAATAGTGTGAATATCTCGGACATCGTCCTCATTATAAATATAATTGCGGGTATTCAATGACAGAATCCCACTCATAATATCCTTCTGTCCAACTTCCAAACAATTCTGCCAAAAGAATATATTTTTAATAAAGAAATTAATAGAAACAATTGATCCGGTATTTTATAAACCATACATAATGAAAAGTGCAGTTACCACTTTTAGTGTATAAGAAACTCAGAAAAGATGATTTGTTCGGTTTGATAAAAAAAAGACGACTGACCTGCAAAAAAATAAGAAAATATCACTAACTTTGCATAATAAAGGTTTAAGAAACAGCCCGACGATTAACATCAAATTTTAAAATATAAACAATTATGGTAAATTACAAAGACTTAGGACTTGTAAACACCCGCGACATGTTTGCAAGAGCCGTTGCAGGCGGTTATGCAATACCTGCATTCAATTTCAACACAATGGAACAGATGCAGGCAATCATCATGGCTGCTGTTGAGACAAAGTCTCCTGTGATTATGCAGGTTTCAAAAGGTGCGCGCAACTATGCCAACGCTACAATCCTTCGTTTCAAAGTCGGATCGTAGCCA
>JAZUMZ010000012.1:0-5773 GCA_045603885.1 Bacteroidaceae bacterium
CGACTTTGGTCTTTGGATTGAAAACCGTTTCCAGAGCGAACTTACTCAACCGCGCCTCAATATAACGAGGTGCCGCCGCACCATCACCCGTCAGGATATTTCCCCAGTTTCCCTGGCAGTCAATCAGTAACTCTTTCTGCCCCATCTGCACGAGGGCATCCTTGATTGAGGCGTCGCCGTGGGGGTGAAACTGCATGGTATGACCAACTATGTTCGCCACCTTGTTGTACTTGCCGTCATCCATGCGCTTCATGGAATGGAGAATCCTTCTCTGCACAGGTTTCAGTCCGTCCATGATATGTGGCACAGCACGGTCGAGAATAACGTAAGAGGCATAGTCGAGAAACCAGTTCTGGTACATGCCGCTGAGATGATGGGTTATTGAGTCTTTCATCTTCGACGGGTCATAATCCGACTTAGGCGGATGTCCTCCGCCCGTCGCTTCCGCTGCATCGCTATTTACGTCTTCCCCTATGATTTCAATATTTTCATCGTTCATATATTCGATATTTTAGCGCAAATTTAGCGATTTTTTTTGTAACTGCGAAAAAAAGGGGCGACAACTTTGGAAAAACGGCGTAAATGCCGTAAATTTGCGTATATAAAAATCCGTGGAATGGCAAGAATCATCCAAACAGTCATACTATGCTGCCTCTCAGTCTTTACCACATGTAGCGTGTCAGCCCAGGATCGCATAGCCGACATGCCCGCCCCCACCCTGCTCTGTGAGCCGTCGGTCGTTGAGGGCAATCTGCCAGGCTACGGTTCCGACACCGTCAGACTGTTTGTGTTCGACCCGTTGGACAAAGACGGTTTTCCCATGATTCAGCAGTCGGATTCCACCGGGCACTTCCATTTCAACTTTCTGTGTGGCAGCACGGCTGCCGCCACACTGACATTCAGGAATTCTGAGGCGTACATTCTCACAGAGCCCGGCGACACAATACGTATCACGCTCAGAGGGAACAGTGGTAATGACACATATCAACAATGGACATTCTCCGGTCCCCATTCCCAATGGAACAACGACATGAACCGCCTGCCCCGCAACTGCCGTTTCGAATGGCTTTACGATGAGATAGTCAGTCGCTGGAACCGCTGGACAGAAGACGGCGACGAGTTTAAGTTCAAGGAAGAGGTTGTGCGCATGCAAGCCCAACTCGAACGACGCATAAAGGACTCTGATGTATGCGATAAGGTCAAGACTTTCAACTACCTGACTTCAAAGCTTTATTTCCTTGAATTGCTGAGCGGCTACGCATTCACCCTGAACGAAAACTACATGCGACGGGGTATGGACCGCTCTGTCAGCCGCGACTTCTATCGCGAGGCTGTTACCGGCGACTTCCTACGCTTCAACTCGCTGATTTACTCACCGCTATGTTTTCGTATGCCTCACTATAAAGATTTAAGCAATCGAGAGCGAGGCGCCCGCTTCACCTTGCCGTCATTTTTTGAGCGGACTGCCGCCGCTCGGCGTTGCCTGGCACTAATAAGCGATGGTCAAAATGTCAACGACCGGCAACTGGAAAATATCAGGGAGAAAACGCCGGAACTCTCCAAACTGGTGGAGCAACGCAATGAAGAGTTGCGAGAGCGCAAGCGTGAGCAGCTACGAAATCCGATGTACCAAATCCGGTATATCGATGAAGACTTAAACGGCAAGCATATCCTTAAGACTATATCCGACATGTTCCCCGGTCGAGTGTTGGTGATAGACTTTTGGGCAACATGGTGTATGCCCTGTCGTATGGCAAATGAGAGCATTAAGCCTCTGAAAGAGGAGTTTCGCGATTCCGTCACCTTCATCCATGTAACAGGTGAAACATCCTCTGAGGAGACTTGGCGACAACTTATCCCCGACATCCGCGGTTACCATTTTTACCTCACAGACTTTCAATGGACAGAGTTGTGCAAGAAGTTTAAGATACACTCCATCCCCTCATTCTTCATCATCTCCCCTGACGGTAACATTGCAGCCCAATATTCAGGATACCCAGGGAATGACGCTCTCAGAGAAGTTATAAGAAAACTACAAGTCAAGGAATCAAAAGAGGCGGCAAGTCCTGTCATTCCGGCTGACGAATCCGAGGACAGTCCATCCTCATGACTTTACGTCTCCAGTTGATATATCCGATTACCGCTATCACGACATACAGGGCATATAACGAGGCCTTGAAGGGAATCTCTTTGTAGAAATACAGGACTGACGTCACCACATCCACCGCAATCCATATAAACCACTGCTCAAGATATTTGTGGGCGAGCGCCCATATACCGAGAATGCTCATAGCCGTTGTGAAGCTGTCGGCAAGCGGCACATTGGAGTCGGTGAACGACACGAGCAGCCAATATATGAATGCCCATAGCAGAGCCGTGGCCGCAATCCAAGGAAGCACCATCCGCCTGGGGAAACGCGTTATCTGCCTCTCACCAGCCTCCTGCTTGTTTTTCCTGAACAGCTGCCACCCGGTCTTCCACACGATAAATCCATACACCGTCATAGCAATGTAATATAATTCCATTGCACAGTCGGCATACAGCCCTGCGTTGAAATACAGCACTATACCAAGAGCCTGCATCACGAACCCAACCACCCACATCAACCAGCTGCCCTTGACCTCAAGCAATATATATAGAAGGCCAAGGACAGTGGTCGTTATGTCAAGAATCAGTTTCATAAGCACAGAATCGTCAATATATCAACGTCTGCTTAGAACGTTATGCTCAGGTATGCGATAAAGTGGATTGGAGCCTGGGCTGAGAATGTGGCCCATGCCCATCCTCCGTTGTATGCCTCGATACGTCCGTTGTTGTTGCGGAAGTTCATTGAGCATGATCCGTTGCTCTCATATTTCTCATTGAAGAGGTTGTAGATAGTCACTCCCACGGTGGCTTTCTTGACAGGGCGGAAAGCGAACGAATACGACAGATCGAGGTCGGTTGTAAAGATCGCATCAATCACCGCGCTGGTAGTTGAGCCATCCTCCTCCAAATAACCTTTAAAGCCTGAGTTGGTCATGTATTGCTCAGAGATGTATTTTGTGAACAATGACGCTTTAAATCCTTTGTACTCGTATGAAAAGCGGTTGTTGAGAATGAAGTCGGGCGAATAAGCGAGGTGTGTGGTTCCCGCGTTTACATAACTTTGGCTCCAATCCTCGTTAATGACCGTGAGCATCATGTTCTTCGCACGGTTTTTGCTCAGAGTGGCGTTGGCATCCCATCTGAATCCTTTGAAAGGAGTCCACATTGCCTGCAGCTCCACACCCATGCGGTAGGAATCCTTGATGTTGCGCGCCACCATCTCGCCGTTGGAGTCCTGGGCACCTGTAAGCACGAACTGGTTGTCATAATCCATGAAGTAGAGGTTCGCCTCAGCTGAGAAGTTTTTGGTCTCAAACTTGTAGCCGGCCTCCCAGTCGTTCAAGCGCTCATGATGAGGAATCACAGGGTCGGTTTCGCTCATCATGTCCTCGAAGTCGTTGCGCGTGGGCTCTTTATGTGCGATTGAATAAGAAGCATATAAGGAGTGTCCTTTTGCCGGCGAAAACATAAGTCCCGCCTTAGGATTGAAAAAGTCATAATGACGGTCAAGGTCAAACGGTATCTGCTGTTTGTTGTCGTCAAACTCCTGGGAAGTGCCCATCATACTATACGTGACACGTCGATACTGCAAATCCGCAAACAAGCTCAATCCTCTGAGCAACTCATAATTCACCTTGCCATAGATATTAAAATCTGTCTTTTTTGCACTGTTGTCATAATAACGGAAATCATGGGGTATGACTCCCTCAAAACCCTTTACCATCTTCAGTTTCCCGAAGTGGTCGCCGTCGTATCTGCTCCATCCCCCGCCGATATTGGCAGTAAGCCCCGAGCGGTTGTCATAATTCACGCTCGCCACAGCCCCGTAGAAGTCGTTGCGCATACGTTTCTGCCGCACGAGGTTGGACCTTGACCTATCGAACTGCCCGCTTCCCGGAATCAGGTCAAAATGATATTTGTAAAGTTTTTGCCCTTCCTTATATTGCTCATAGTATCCACGTCCGTGTGTATAGTGGAGAGCCACATTCATATTCCAGAAGTTGCCGAGCCGCTGATTCCAATGAAGCTGGTAGTGGTCCTGATGGTAGTTGTCGGTCTGGTTCTTGTAAAACACCGTATTTCCGTTGTCGTCAGTATATTTTCCGCTGGGGTTGTACCGGCGACCGTAGTCAGCCATATCTATTTTTGATGCGTAGTCCCATGCATGGTATGTCTTCTCCCACCCGTTGAAGGTGACAAATTTCACGATTGTGTTCTCATCCATATATCCTCCCTGCAGGAAATATGAGTTGAGCTTTGTCGATGCACGGTCGATATACCCGTCACTTCCTATGTTTGAGAAACGTCCCTGTATAGCCCAGTGGTTTGCGAATGTGCCGGTGGAGAAGCGAAGAGTCTCTTTGTGTGTGCCGTATGTACCCCCTGAGAGGTCAATCTTCGCATATGGCTCTGTCCCCAGATTATCGGTTTTCAGGTTGAGTGTGGTTCCAAAGGCACCAGCTCCATTGGTTGAGGTTCCGACACCTCTTTGCAACTGAATAGACTGCACACTGGAGACAAAATCTCCGAGATTCACCCAGTAGAGTTGCGAACTCTCCGCATCGTTGAGAGGTATTCCGTTGGCTGTGACGTTGATACGTGTGGGATCTGTTCCACGCACATGTATTCCGCTATATCCAATGCCAGTTCCCGCATCACTCGACATTGTGACCGACGGCATCATATTCAATATTGAGGGGATATCTTTACCATGGTTGACCTCCTCAATTCCGGCCTTGTCCAACTCATCATAAGCAATAGGTGTTTTGCTGTTTGCGCGTGTCGCCACGACCTGAACTTCCTCGATGTCAACTTCCAATGAATCAACAACCTGAGCCTGTGCCGACACACAGGCTGTCATCAGAGCCGCAAAAAGCAGCAACAATCTCTTTCTCATTGTTCTTTACCTTTATTAATTACAGTCCCAAAAGGACAAAACAATAATAAAGGGGCTTGTTAGATTACATTCCCTACGACGGCATTATCCGTATCAGGTTATGAGGGTATAATCTCAGCCCAAACTTTGTTATGTTTGAGCACCCCTGGACTTGCAAAACTCAAATCCGCCGCAAAGTTACGAATTTTTACTGAGACCTCCAACAAGAAGGAGTCTTTTTATGCCCAAAAATCCGAATCAATCACAGGTTTAAAGCACCATAGAATTGTTCCATTAAAGTTTATGCCTAAAGTTTAATTACTATATTAAAGTATGTGTTTTGGCGCATGAAATTGCATTTTATTCACTTTTTATTCTTCATTTTGTAAAAAAAATCGTAACTTCGCAGGTTGAAACAAATTTCATTCATATAAAATGATAAAATAATGGTTAACAGAGAAAAACTTTTTAATGAATTCACCGCTCCCACCCGTCAGGAATGGCTCGACAAGATTGAGGTAGATTTGAAGGGTGCCGATTTCCAGAAGAGATTGGTTTGGAGGACAAATGAAGGGTTCAATGTTCAGCCCTTCTACCGCCGCGAGGATCTGGCCGACAAGCCAGCTGTAGATTCTCTTCCCGGAGAGTTTCCTTTCATCCGCGGCAACAAGACCGACAACAACCTGTGGTATGTTCGTCAGAACATCGACGTGACCGACGCCAAGTCCGCGAACGCCAAGGCCCTTGACATCCTGAACAAAGGCGTTGACTCGCTTGGCTTCCACTTCTGCGGCGACATAAGTCGGAGGC
>JAZUMZ010000013.1:0-5120 GCA_045603885.1 Bacteroidaceae bacterium
TCTTAGAAAGACAACACTTAGCTACAACTCCTTGGCTCACAGAACGACATGGCTACGATCCGACTTCAGATGCTCTAAACCAGCTGAGCTAAACGCCCTTTTTTACCCCGGGAATATGTTCCTTCCCGAAAGCGAGTGCAAAGTTACAACATTTATTTTAATCCCACAAATGTTTTCGGACTTTTTTTTGATTTTTCTTCATTTTTTTGCTCTATGAACAACCTTTAGTTTGTGTTTACACATTAAAAACAGACGGTGGGAAGATTAAATGTCTTTACCACCGCCTGTTTTGTAATTTACGAAGTCGGTCGTCTTAATGCGAGTGAAGGTCCACCTCGTCGGTCATGTTGATTTCGTTGCCTTTGGCGTCGGTGAATTGGTATTGCAAGAAACCGAGTTTCTGGCTTTCGATAATCTTGAGGCCGAAACCGTAGCGCATCTGCCATTTGCGGTATAGCGACACAACGCCATACTTTATATAGGCAGCTACGTAGGGGTGGACAAACAGGCGAAGCTTTTTGTTGCCAAGTGTGTTTACGAGATAGTCAATCTTACCCTCTAATGTGTCGGTGAACAGGAATGACGACTTGATGGTGCCTTTACCCATACATGTGGGGCACATCTCATCGACATTGACGTCTATGGCAGGGCGCACTCGCTGACGGGTGATCTGCATGAGTCCGAACTTCGACAGTGGCAGAATATTGTGTTTGGCCCTGTCGCTTTTCATAAGCTCTGTCATATACTCGTAGAGCTTCTGCCGGTGTTCGGACGTGTCCATGTCGATAAAGTCAACGACTATGATGCCGCCCATGTCACGAAGGCGGAGCTGGCGGGCCAGTTCGGCTGCCGCTCCCATGTTCACTTCAAATGCATTGGCCTCTTGGTTATCTACACCGCGGTTGCGGTTGCCACTGTTCACATCTACAACGTGAAGGGCTTCGGTGTGCTCTATTATCAGGTAGGCGCCTTTCTTGAAACTCACGGTCTTGCCGAAGCCGCTCTTTATCTGCTTCGTCACGCTGAAGTTGTCAAAAATAGGCACTTTGCCTTTGTAGAGCTTAACAATCTGCTCGCGGTCGGGCGCAATCAAAGACACGTACTTCTTCACTTCCTGGTACACCTCGGGGCTGTTTACGTGGATGCTCTCATATGAGGGGTTAAACAGGTCGCGCAGTATCGATACTGTGCGGCTCGTCTCCTCATGGCACAGCTTGGGGAAATCCTGAGCTTTCTGAAGTTTGCGCAGGCAGTCGTCCCAGCTTTTTAATAGGATAGAGAGTTCTTTGTCTAACTCAGCCACGCGGCGACCTTCGCTTACTGTACGTACGATCACGCCGAAGTTTTGAGGCTTTATGCTTTGTATCAGCTGTTTCAGACGTGCGCGCTCCTCGCTGGATTTTATCTTGGAGGATACGGACACCTTGTCTGAGAAGGGTATGAGAACCAGGTAGCGTCCGGGGAAACTGATCTCGCAGGTCAGACGGGGACCTTTCGTGGATATCGGCTCCTTGATTATCTGGACTAACAGCTCCTGGCCCACTTCAAGCACACTCTGGAGCTCACCGCTCTTGGGCAGGTCGGGCTGACGGCGGATCTTGTCTAAGCCGACAAGACGCTTGCGGTCGCTGATTACCTGCTTCGTGTACTTTTTCAAAGAGAGGAAATTGACTCCTAAATCCTGGTAGTGCAGAAATGCCTCGCGCTCATGACCGACCTCCACAAAGCAGGCATTCAGGGCGGGCATCACCTTCTTTACCCTTGCGGCGTAGATGTTCCCGACAGAATACCTCGAATCGTTGGCCTCGCACTGATATTCAACCAGTTTCTGGTCCTCAAGCAGCGCAAGCGTCACCTCGTTGGGTTGGGAGTCGATAATAAGTTCGCTGTTCATCTCATAAGGGGGAATTTTGGTCAATACATGGAGCGGGAAAACTCTGGTCTGCCGGCTCCGGAAAAACTTAACAGTTCTGTGAATGCCCCTGTCTGCGGGGACAGTGTCACAGAACTGTAGGTCATCTGAACAAGAATTCCGCGTCAGGAAGAATAATTGCAGAGTAAGTTTATTTGCTCTTATGACGATTCTTTCTCAGTCTCTTCTTGCGCTTGTGGGTGGAAATCTTGTGTCTTTTCTTTTTCTTACCGTTTGGCATAGTCTGAATGTTTTTGAGATTTATTTAATAATGTTTATTATTGCTGTTGCCAGATCTTACTGCATCATCTCATGGAATGTCTTCGAAGGCTTGAAGGCAGGTATATTGTGCTCGGGGATGATGAGAGTTGTGTTCTTGCTGATGTTGCGGGCGGTCTTCTGCGCGCGCTTTTTCACGATGAAGCTGCCAAATCCGCGGAGGAACACGTCCTCGTTCTTTGAGAGAGACTTCTTCACTGTCTCCATAAAAGCTTCTACTGTAGTAAGGATGGTGAGCTTGTCGATGCCAGTCTCCTTGGCAATCTCGTTTACGATGTCTGCTTTTGTCATTGTTTCTTTAATGTTATGTTATTGTTGTATTTATAAGTTCTTTGTCTGTGTATATATGTGGCTGGGCTTAATCAGCTGTGAATTAACATATTGCCATGTCTTTTCCGCTCCTTGCAGCCCCGAAAACACGATTCGAGTTGCAAATTTACTAAAAATTGGCAAAACAAGAAAATAATTCTTGCTAAAATTTTGAAAAACAACAAAAAAACACCATTTATCCCCCTGTCTAATTATATAATTTATATAATGTGTCAGTAATTTGAAAAAGATTTCGTAAATTTGCCGACAAATTAAAAAAATATAAAAAATGGCTTTGATTCAATGCAGAGAGTGCGGACAGATGATCTCCGATCAGGCGCATAGTTGCCCTAAGTGTGGATGTCCGGTAAACAGTTCAGTAAATAATACCAGGCTGGGCAATAACTCCTGGGAAGATACGCAATTTATGGGTGCCCCGGATAATGAGGTTGTGATTCCGCCGCTTTATTATACAGAGACGCCGCAGGAGAAAAGCGGCAGCAACAAGGTGCTCTATGTTGTCGTTGCCATTCTTGCCTTGCTTGTCATCGCCGGAATCCTGCTGTTGTTCTTAAACAACAAAGGAGGTGAAGATGTAAAAAAAACTGAGAGGAAACAACCAAAGAAAGAGAGTGTTACGGTGAAGAGAGATACCGTGGTGGTCAAAGACACGGTCATACGACATGTGGAGGTGCCTAAGCTCCAGGCAGCCGCACCGCCGGTGACTGACTTCAGAAACGCGTCATACCTCATACGAGGCAAGATCGACACCTTCGGCATTTCTATGAGGATGAAGGTGGAGAACGGAAATATCACGGGCACATATCATTATGACAAGAACCCTACAAACAACAACATGACAATATACGGATATGTGGAGCAGAACGGGGAGCTCCATATCGAGGAGTATTCGCCGAGCGGCAAAAACAGCGGATGCTTTAATGGCTCTTTTGATGGATCTATTGCCTACGGGACTTTCAAGAACTACTCAAAAGACAGCGAATTGTCTTTCAACTTGAATGTGGTCAGCTCTGAAGGACAGTGAAAACTCTAAAATTCTCACGTTCGGAGAAATAAATTGATTAATTTCTCTCTCACTTAAACGAATTTTTTGTAACTTTGCAGAACTTTTGAAAATGAAGATATATGTATAATAAATTCAAAGGGTTAGGCGTCGCGTTGGTGACACCGTTCACAACTACAGGAGAGGTGGATTACGATTCTCTGCGCCGACTGCTTGATTATCAGCTGTCAAACGGCGTTGACTTCTTGTGCGTGCTCGGTACGACTGCGGAGACACCATGCTTGACGGCGGAAGAGAAACGGAGAGTTCGGGAGATAGTTGTGGAGAAGGTGAGAGGCAGCATTCCCATTCTTCTCGGTTGCGGAGGCAACAACACAGCCGCTATTGTCGAGGAGCTGCAGACAGGCGATTTTACGGGCATAGACGGAATCCTCAGCGTGTGTCCTTACTATAACAAGCCCTCGCAGGAAGGCATATACCGCCATTTCAATGCTATCGCACAAGCCACCAATATGCCTGTGGTATTATATAATGTGCCAGGCAGGGTGGGGGTGAATATGACTGCTGAGACGACACTGCGACTGGCAAGGGAGTGTGAGAATGTGGTGGCGGTCAAAGAGGCCAGCGGCAACTTCTCACAAATCGACGACATCATAAAGAATAAACCCAAAGACTTCGATGTGCTCTCGGGCGACGACGGAATCACCTTCCCGCTCATGACACTCGGGGCAAAAGGGGTTATAAGCGTAATCGGCAACGCACTGCCCAAAGAGTTCGGACGTATGGTCAGACTGGCTGCAAGAGGGGAGTTCTCGACAGCGCTTCAGATACACCATAAGTTCGCGGAGCTGTTCAAGTTGCTCTTTGTCGATGGTAACCCGGCGGGTGTCAAAGCCATGCTCAACAACATGGGCTTGATTGAGAACGAGCTGCGTCTGCCGCTCGTGCCGGCTAAGATCACAACGATGAGCGAGATCGCAGCCATAATCAAGGAGCTGAATATAAAATGTTGATTTTTTTTGAAAAAATGCAACCAAGCTTGCATAATCAAAAAAAAAACACTAACTTTGCAAATTGAAACCATTACACAACAGAATTGTTACCAGCAATTTATTGTAAAATCTTAAATATCAACAGAATAAAATGAAAAAGGGTATACATCCGGAAAACTACAGACCGGTTCTCTTCAAGGATATGTCTAACGGTGACGTCTTCCTTTCACAGTCAACTGCAAAGTCAAATGAGACTGAAGTATATGAGGGAGTTGAGTATCCGCTCGTAAAGCTTGAGATTTCTTCTTCTTCTCATCCTTTCTACACTGGTAAGGCTAAGCTTGTGGACACTGCAGGACGTGTCGATAAGTTCTTCAACCGTTACAAGGTGGCATCAAAGAAGTAATCACCGCTTCTATAGACAAAAACATAAAGCTTGTTCCTCCAGGAACAAGCTTTTTTTGTTGACTACAGATACTTAAATCAAAATAATTTTTTTCTGAAAATTTCTGGACATTCCATGATAATTTATGTAAAAATCCAAGTGCTGCAGGCACGCTATAAATCCTTTTATTCTTAAATCCTTGTTATTTTAAAATCAATA
>JAZUMZ010000014.1:0-71262 GCA_045603885.1 Bacteroidaceae bacterium
TACTACCTTTGCAAATTATTGACTTTGATATATATAAATAGTATGAACTTTTTGGATTTGGAACGTAAAGATTTTGAAATAATGGCTCCCGTGGGGTCCAAAGAGAGTCTTGCCGCTGCAATAAACTCAGGCGCCGACTCCGTGTATTTCGGCATCGGCCGTCTGAACATGCGTGCCCACTCCGCTTCGGCATTCGGGATTGACGATTTGAAAGAGATTGCCGCCACATGCAGCTTCCATGGGCTGAAAAGCTACCTCACGGTCAATACTATCATCTATGGAGAAGACCTCAGCACCATGCGGGAGATTGTGGATGCCGCACACAAGGCGGATATTTCCGCTATAATAGCCAGCGACGTTGCTGTAATGAGCTACTGCCGCAGCATTGGGCAGGAAGTACACTTGAGCACCCAGCTCAACATCTCTAATATTGAGGCCTTGAAATTCTATGCCCAGTTTGCCGATGTTGTGGTGCTGGCACGTGAGCTGAACCTATGGCAAGTACGGGATATATATGATCAGATTCAGAAACAGGACATCTGCGGTCCGTCTGGCAAGCGAATACGCATTGAGATGTTCTGCCATGGAGCACTGTGCATGGCAATCAGCGGCAAGTGCTACCTAAGCCTGAACAACGCAGGAAGGTCGGCCAACCGTGGAGAGTGTGTCCAGATATGCAGACGAGGGTATGAGGCCCGGGATTTAGAGACCGGCACCACACTCAACATAGACAACAAATACATCATGTCGCCCAAAGACCTGAAGACCATAGACTTCATAGACCTGATGATGAACGCAGGCGTAAGGGTATTCAAGATAGAGGGCCGGGCTCGCGGTCCAGAATATGTGAAGGTGGTTGTCGGTGCCTACAACGAGGCTATCAACGCAGTTATCGACGGTACATTCCACAATGACCCTGAACGCGCTGAGAGATGGAACCGTGATCTTGCCACAGTATTCAACCGTGGATTTTGGGATGGCTATTATCAAGGACAACGGCTCGGAGAGTGGTGCGACACCTATGGCTCCAAGGCCACAGAACAGAAAATCTATGTTGGCAAATGCACCAAGTACTTCACGAAAATCGGCGTAGGAGAGTTTCTTGTTGAGAACGAAGACCTCCATGAAGGAGACAAAATTCTCGTTACCGGCACCACCACCGGTGCATTAATACAATCAGCCGGAGAGATTCACGACGACAACGGACGTGTGAAGCTTGCTACCAAAGGCATGCTCATAGCCATAAAGACTGATGAGCGGGTAAGGCCAAACGATAAACTCTATGTTCTCAAAAGCCGTTCGCTTGAGTCTGACAACAATTTTAGTGATTAATACCACCTCCCCCTCAAAAAACAAATCCCTTTCTTTCTTAACCATCATTTTCTGAGTGTTAAAAAAGAAAGGGATTAAGTTTCACCTATGTGGAACTGTTGTATTGTCTATCTGTTTTGGTTTCGGTTATTTCGAGGACGGTTGCCGCCACCCTGACTGCGATTACGGTTGCCGCGATTACGGTTGTCACCGCCTTGGCCAACGTTTCCACCTTGACCACCCTGGCCATGTCCACCCTGGCCATAGCCGCCTTGACCACCATGTCCGCCTTGACCGCCTCCAGGATTTCCACCATTGTTCCCACCGGGCTTGCCGCCATGATTTCCACCAGACTTACCACCGTTGTTTCCAGGCTTACCACCATTCCCGTCGGGCTTACCGCCATTTTTACCTTTACCATCTCCAGGTTTTCCGCCATGTCTTCCGTCCTTTGGCGGTTTCTTTCCATCATTGGCGGCATCAACAATTGCGCCGGTAACGACAGCACCTACAGCGACACCAGCCGCAATGTTGGTCCACAAGTTAGCACGACGGTCCAACTGATCCTGACGCCGTCTGCTGGCATCATCATAGAGCGCATCAACAGCATCTCTTAAAGACCTTGAAGGATAGCAGCTCAGGGCCGACTCACAATCTCTCACCGCCTTCTTCCATTTGCGCATGTTGTAGTAGCACAAGGCGCGGTTATAATAAGCCAAAGCAGTGGGCTCATGCTTAATAACTCCGGAAAACGCTTTTGCTGCCTTCTTGTAATCGCCGCTGTTATATAAGCGGCCGGCCTCCTCCATTGTCTGTCCTAAAGCCGAAGCCACATTGAGCAAAAGGACTGTTGTTAAAACAACCAATAGTTTGTATACTCTCATTTTCATTCTGTATTTAGCCGCACTTTTGCACAGCCGTTTGAATCTTGATATTTGTCATTCGCAAATTTAATGATTTTCTGCGAAACAGACATAATGCATTCATAAAAAAACACACAAACATGTTATAAAACACAAAAATGGTAACAAATGAAAAAACCCCGGGATATCGCATCCCAGGGCTTCCACATTCAAAATTATTATAAAATCTTTCTTTATTTATTGTCCTTCAATGATTACGCAACGGTTCCAATCATTGTTGTCAGGATAAGGCTGGATTGTGTCGCCAAGTCCCTCAACAAGGATAATCTGGCTTGCCGGAACACCTGCGTCTTTCAGAGCCTGAGCCACAGTCTGTGCACGTTTCTCAGAAAGCATGAGGTTACGAGCGGCGTTACCTGTTCCCTTGTCGGCATATCCACTGATAGTGATTTTGCCTTCAGGATATTTCTTTGCCCAATCTACTATTCGCTGAATCTTTGCCTCCGGCTTGTTTGACTCATCAAGTGCAGTCTTTGACTCGAAGTAGTAAATTGTCTCCTTCACAGGCTCCACCTTCGGCTTCACGGGAGCAGGAGGAGTTACAGGTGTAGGAGGAGTTACAGGCGTAGGAGGTGCTACGACAGGCTCTGGCTCCTTAACAGGCTCGGGTTCTTTAACTGGCTCCGGCTCCTTAACGGGCTCAACCGGCACTTTCTTCACGATAACCGGCTCTGGACGGCGAGGCGCCTTATAGCCAAACTTATATGCCACTCCGAGCTGGCAGGTCATCATCCAATCGTCGCGGTTGCTGTACTTGGAGTTGAAGCGGTCGGAGAGTGAGTTCATGTCAACCTCAAGGCCAACACTCCAGTTCTTTGCGACATTGAAATCAAGCATAACACCCAGACGGAGGTTATGGCTGAAGAGGTGCTCACGGCTCTTTCCCTCACCCCAAGCATTGTCTGTGCTCTCTGAAGGCAGAACGCCGGAGGCCAGAATCTTGTCGAGGTCGTCGTTGTTCCATGCATAATTCAGACCAATACCACCAACGAGAATGACATCCACAAAATGGCGGTTCTTAGAAGAGAAAATGTTGCTGAGATTGAGCAAAAGGTCAACATCGTAGTTCATGTAGTTGAACTTATATGTCGGCTTAATGGACTTGAATCCGCCTTTTGACTCCCATGCGTTTACATGCAGACGAGCACCGACACCCGGACCGAAGAAACGTCCGAATCCAATACTTGCTGTTGGTGACAGCAGGTCAGTGAACGACTTGTTGGTGAATGTGGTTCCCAAACCTCCCTGTGCTTGAACGAACCAATAGGGGGCTGGTCTGTAACCCAGAGAAAGCGCCTCCTGATAGTCAGCCTCTGTTGTCTGGGCTGAAGCGTTGACTGTGCTGAACAATGCAACGGCAGTTAACAAGATAGACTTAATAAATCTCATAATAATTAGTTGTATTTTGTGTTTTTAGATTCCAGTATCCAAAATTATCAGCCAAATTTATGAATATTTCACGAGAGTTGCAAAAAATATTTAAAAAATCTCTCAAAATCATTAAAAAAAGTTGATTTTAGTTATCTTACAGGGTGTTTTTGCAAGTTAACGCAAGAAAGTGGAATATAAACTTAATGTTTATTTGGATGCATCAAGAGCAAGACGCAGCCCAAGAGCCCATCCCTTGGTTGATGGTAAATAAGCCTCACGACAGAAACAGCGGCAGCTCGAAGCCTCTGTCATCCAGTTTCCGCCGCGTCCAACACGCTGCTCGCCCGTAGCCGGCCCGGTAGGATTGTTTTCATTTTCCTCTGATAACGAATAGTAATTCGGGTCATACCAATCCTGGCACCATTCAGACACATTGCCGCTCATGTCATAAATATCAAGTTCGTTGGGCATCTTCTGACCGACATCATGGGTCTGATTATAGCTGTTTATATAGTACCAAGCCGCATTGTCAATCACGTCGTTTCCGCTATATATGTAGTTTTTACTCTGAAGACCCCCGCGAGCCGCAAATTCCCACTCCGCCTCAGTGGGCAGACGGAACTTCTTGCCGGTAACAGCGTTCAGCTTTGTGATAAACTGCTGACAGTCTTCCCATGACACACGCTCAACAGGAAGTGTTGCCCCCTGAAAATTTGAAGGATTGCTGTCCATAACAGCTTCCCACAGCTCCTGTGTAACCTCAGTCTGTCCGATGTAGAAACTGTTGAGAGTCACACTGTGAACAGGTTTCTCGTCGGCATTGCTTTTTAAAGTTCCCATGTTGAACGTACCTCCTTCAACTGCTATCATCTTAAACTTCACTCCTTTCACTATGTAGGCGTCAGTCTCTGGCAAAGGTTCAACACCGTTGGCAATTATATTTATCAACTCAACCACGTCGGTAATATTCACCTGGCCGTCGCCGTTCAAGTCTCCACGCTTGGTCTGAGCCGTCATCACAGACGGACACAAAAGTGCGCATAGCATAATTACAAGAGTTCTCATAGATTATTGGGTTAAGAAAATAATTAATATCGTTTGTATTGGGCTCTCAACTTGCCAAACAGATTGCCCACAGGCATACAAAGTTACGTAAAAAAATCATTAAAACAAAACAAACCCAAATAAATTTGGTTTTTCGATGGTTTATTCGTAACTTTGCGTAATAATGCGTATTATGGACTTTAAAGCACAATTAGAATCATGTCAGATATAATAATCAAGCCATTGGCAGGCAGCCGAAGGGACATCAACAAGTTCGTAAAATTCCACAACGAGATGTATGCCGACTGCAAGTTTGCCATCCCTGAGCTTTATTTCGACCAGCAGACCACTCTTTCGGAAAAGAACGCAGCCCGTGAGTTTTGCGACTCGCAGATGTTTATGGCTTACAAAGACGGGAAGCCTGTGGGTCGGGTGGTGGCGATTATAAACCACAAAGCCAACGAAGCCTGGGGAAGCAAATGCGTGAGGTTCGGATGGATTGACTTCGTGGATGACCGGGAAGTCAGCAAAGCACTTATCAGCCAAGTGGAAGAATGGGGAAAAGAGCGCGGCATGAAAGAAATTCAAGGGCCGCTCGGATTCACAGACATGGACCCCGAGGGAATGCTTTATGAGGGACACGACGAGATTGGCACCATGGTGACGATATACAACCACCACTACTATGTGGACCACATGGAGGCATTAGGGTTTGAGAAAGCTGCGGACTGGGTGGAATGGAGGCTGATTGTACCTCGAGAGACAGGAGTGCCGGAACGACTAATGAAGGTGTCGGCAATCGTGGAGAAGAAATTTGGCGCCCAGATAAAGAAATACAAGACATGCAAAGCCATCAAGAAAGCCTACGGACGTGAGATTTTTGAGGTTATCAACTCCGCTTTCTCTCAATTGTTCGGATATTCGGAACTTTCAGAGAAACAAATAGACCAATATATAAACCAATACATGAGTTTTGTGGATCCAAAACTGGTTTCCACCATTGAGGACAAGGACGGTCGTTTGATTGCCGTGGGAATATGTATGCCTTCCCTCTCGGAAGCAATTCAGAAGAGCAAGGGAAAGCTATTCCCATTCGGTTGGTACCACATGATCAAAGCTTTGAGATGGAAGCATGTGAACCACTTGGAGATGCTGCTTATCGCCGTACGCCCTGAATGGCAGAGCAAAGGTGTCAACGCACTGTTTTTCAAGGATCTTCTGCCATACTTCATAAGTGAGGGCTATGAATGGTGTGAGACAAGTGTGGAGCTGGAGACCAATGAAAAAGTCCAGAACCAGTGGATTTATTTTGACGGACGCATTCACAAGCGCAGACGCTGCTGGAAAAAAGCAATAAAATAGGAAAACAGGAGAAAAAAGATTAACATGGCAGAAGAAAACACAAACAAGGAAGGGTTGTTCTCCGCGCAAGGCGTGGAGACAGTTGAATACACAGAGGAGAACATAATCCACTTGTCAGACATGGATCACGTCAGGACCCGCCCTGGTATGTATATTGGGCGATTGGGCGACGGGTCGCATGCAGAGGACGGAATCTATTTACTGCTTAAGGAGATTATAGACAACTCTATCGACGAGTTCAAAATGAACGCCGGCAAACGAATTGAGGTGGACATTGAGGACGACAGGAAAGTGACGGTGCGCGACTACGGACGCGGAATACCACAGGGAAAGATGATAGAGGCCGTCTCGAAGCTCAACACAGGCGGCAAATACGACTCCAAGGCATTCAAGAAGAGTGTGGGTCTTAATGGAGTTGGTACCAAGGCCGTAAACGCACTCAGCTCACACTTCACAGTAGAGAGTTTCAGAGAGGGGAAGGTGCGCAAGGCAGAATTTGAGAAAGGACTGATTCAAAGCGACATAACAGAAGACAGCAGCGAGGAGAACGGCACACTCATACATTTCGAGCCCGACGACACCCTATTCCTCAATTATAAGTTCCAACCGGAATTTGTGGAGACAATGCTACGCAACTACACTTACCTGAACACAGGTCTGGAGATATTTTATAACGGACGGCGCATCATATCGAGAAACGGACTGAAAGACCTGCTTACAGACACCATGGACACCACCCCCCTCTATCCCATCATACATCTCAGGGGAGACGACATAGAAATTGCCTTCACGCATACAAACCAGCAATACGGAGAAGAATACCACTCTTTCGTCAACGGTCAGCATACAATTCAGGGAGGAACTCACCAAAGTGCGTTCAAAGAGCATATTGCAAGGACCATCAAAGAGTTCTATGGAAAGAATTACGAATTTGCCGATATACGAAGCGGCATCGTAGCAGCTATTGCCATCAACGTGGAGGAGCCACAGTTTGAGAGTCAGACAAAGATAAAACTCGGCTCACTCACCATGGAGCCCAATGGCGGAGTGTCTGTCAACAAGTTCGTGGGTGACTTCATAAAGACAGAAGTTGACAACTACCTACACAAAAACCCAGACATAGTTGAGACCATAGAGCAAAAAATCAAAGACAACGAGCGTGACCGCAAGGCAATTGCGGGAGTTACAAAACTGGCTCGCGAACGTGCAAAGAAAGCAAACCTTCACAACCGAAAGCTGCGTGACTGCCGATTCCACCTCAACGATGCCAAGGGAGACCGCAAAGAGGAGTCCTGCATTTTTATCACAGAGGGAGACTCTGCCAGCGGCAGCATCACAAAAAGCCGTGACGTTAACACACAAGCTGTGTTCTCACTCAGGGGAAAACCTCTCAACTGCTTCGGACTGACTAAAAAGGTGGTGTATGAGAACGAAGAGTTCAACCTGCTTCAGGCAGCCCTCAATATTGAGGACGGCATTGAGGGCTTGCGGTATAATAAGGTGATAGTGGCCACCGATGCCGATGTCGATGGTATGCACATCAGGTTGCTTATGATTACGTTCTTCCTGCAGTTCTTCCCCGAGCTGATAAAGAAAGGACACGTGTATATCCTGCAGACTCCTTTGTTCAGAGTGCGTAACAAGCGTAAGAAAATCAAGAAGGACAACTTGCAAAAGCTGACGCAAGATAAGCCGGATGAGAAAAGTGACTACATCACACGCTACTGCTATACAGAAGAGGAACGCATGAAGACCATCGAGCTGATGTCGCCAGAGCCCGAAATCACCCGTTTTAAAGGTTTAGGCGAAATCTCTCCTGATGAATTCCGCAATTTCATCGGCCCAGACATACGGCTTGAGCAGGTTACACTACGAAAGACAGACCAAGTAAAAGAACTGCTTCAATACTACATGGGCAAAAACACCATGGAACGTCAGGGATTCATAATCGACAACCTCGTTGTGGAGGAAGACCTGCCCGATGAGGACGAGACCATCTGAACAGAGAACAACCGAACTAAAATAAATTTTTATGAAAGCGCTTTTCCCGGGAAGTTTTGATCCTTTCACCGTCGGACATGCCGACATAGCTGAGCGGACACTGAAATTCGCCGACGAGATTGTTATTGCTATTGGCACACATCCCAACAAACAGGGAATGTTGTCCCCAAAGGAAAGGAAAGAGCGTATTGAGTGTATTTTCAAGAATGACCCAAGGGTAAAGGTTGAGATATACCAAGGTCTGACCACCGACTTTGCATCAGAATGTGGAGCCGATGTGATGGTTCGCGGCGTTAGAAGCGTTGCTGATTTTGAATATGAGCGCAATATTGCCGAATTGAACCTGCAGCTCACGGGGATTGAGACCATCCTGCTTTTTGCGACCCCCCAATATTCAGCCATAAGCAGCAGTGCTGTTAGAGAGCTGATGTCATATGGCAAAGATGTCAGCAAACTCACTGAATATACCCACAAAACCGGCACTTAGCCATATATAAATAAGATAAGATTGAATCAATGAAGAAATTCTTTATACTGGCAGTTATGGGACTGGCCCTGTCCACAACAATACACGCACAGGGGCACATCAACGATGTTCAGCTGAGGAAGCTGCAACAGGCGGAGTTTTTCATAAGCAATATGTATGTTGACCCGCTTGAGGACGAGAAACTTGTCGATGCGGCGATAGAGGGAATGCTCAAACAACTTGACCCCCACTCCACATATGTCAAAGCCAAAGATGTGGAAAAATCCACAGAGAACCTCAACGGCAGCTTTGAGGGAGTGGGAATACAGTTTCAGATGGTGGAAGACACGTTGGTTGTGGTAAAGACAGTAAGCGGAGGACCATGCGAGAAACAGGGGGTAATGCCTGGTGACCGAATCCTTGAAGTTAACGACACGACCATAGCAGGAGTAAAAATCACAAATGCTGACATTCTGAGAAAACTCAGGGGGCCAAAAGGCAGCCGCGTGAAACTGGGGATACAACGTCCGGGAGTTGAAGGCATCAACACGTTCTTCATAATCCGTGACCGCATTCCTGTCTATACTGTTGACTCACACTTCATGGCAGAGCCGGGAATCGGGTATATCAAAATCGACTCTTTCGGAGCCAACACCCTCGACGAGTTCATGACTGCCATAAACGAATTGAAAGAAAAGGGAATGACTCGTCTGATTATAGACTTACAGGGCAATGGAGGCGGCTATCTACAGACAGCTGTACAACTGGCAAACGAGTTTCTTGCAAACGGAGAGCGCATTCTCTCACAAAAAGGCAACAGGCCTGGACGGGACTCAGAGCAAGTCTATTACGCAAACGGAACCGGCGTATTACAGACTCTGCCGGTTGTTGTGCTCGTGGACAGCTATTCAGCATCTGCATCCGAAATTCTCTCTGGAGCATTACAGGACAATGACCGTGGATTAATCATCGGAAGGAGAACGTTTGGCAAAGGGCTCGTCCAAAGACCAATCGAACTGGCGGACAAATCTGTTATAAGGCTTACAACCGCACACTATTACACCCCCACAGGACGATGCATCCAGAAACCCTACGAGATGGGTGACATCAAAAGCTACCAGAAAGACATTGAGGACAGGCTCAACTCAGGAGAGTTGACCAACATCGACAGCATACACTTCGCGGACTCCCTGAAATTCGAAACACTTCACCTTGGACGGACGGTATATGGAGGAGGAGGCATTATGCCCGACTACTATGTGCCACTCGACACCACCATATATACAAAACTCCACAGGGAGATGAGCGCAAAAGGGTGTATCAACAACACTGTGTTCAGGTTTATGGACAGAAACCGTAAAAACCTGGAGAAGCGATACAAGAACAAGGACATATCCTATTTCAAGACAAATTTCAAACTTACCGAGGATTTGTTTGACATACTCAGAGAAGAAGCCAGGAAGTCAAAAATTGAGTTCAGCGAGGAGAATTTCACCGAAGCCAAGCCTATGGTGGGAAATGTTCTCAAAGCCCTCATAGCCCGTGACATCTGGGAAACCAGCGCATATTACGAGCTGATGAATATCAACAATAATATATATGTGAAAGGTTTGGAAATCATCAAAGGCGATGAAGCCATCAAGATGACACAACAGAAAACACAAAAACAGAAAGAAAAATTAAACCAGCAGCCATGATAAGCTATCAAACAGAAAACGTGACCATGCCCAAAATAGCAAAAAGAAAGACATCGGCATGGATAAAGAATGTGGCACAAGAATATGGAAAAAAGGTTGGCGACATAGCATACCTGTTTTGTGATGACAAAAAGATTCTGGAGGTAAACAACCAGTTTCTCAGCCATGACTATTTCACAGATATCATCACGTTTGACTACACTGAAGGAGATATCATCAACGGAGATATTGTCATAAGTCTCGACACCGTCAGCTCCAATGCTGAACAAATAGGAACAGAATATCCCAACGAGCTCAACAGGGTGATAATCCACGGAATACTTCATCTCTGTGGAATCAACGACAAAGGCCCTGGGGAGAGAGCCGTAATGGAAGCAGCGGAGAACAAGGCATTAGAGATGCTTTCAAAAATGAATTGATATTGTTTATGAAACACCTTTCCACTTTCACAATTACCTTTGCAATGGCTTGTCTGTTTACGGCCGCTCAGCCCAGATATGACCACTCCAAGCTGAAAACAGAGACGCTCAACCGGGGAGTTGTAGCTGTAAAACAGACAGACGGAACAGTAGCTGTAAGCTGGAGAATTCTGAAAAGCGACCAGAGAGGTGAGCCGTTCGACGTATGGCGAAACGGAGTGAAGCTTAACGACAAACCACTAATCGAAGGGGGTGCTTTCTTTATAGACAATAAACCATCAGCAGGGAAAAATGTGTATAAAGTGACAGGTGGAGGAAAGGACGGAGAATTTGTGCTTGATGAAGACTCACCTGCCGGATATATTCCAATACCCATTCAGAAACCAGAAGGCGGATTCACACCTGACGGACGAAGATACACTTATTCTGCCAACGACGCCTCGGTGGCAGATGCCGACGGCGACGGTCAATATGAGATTGTCCTCAAATGGGATCCGTCGAACTCTCATGACAACGCCCACGACGGATTCTCGGGATCCACCATTTTCGATTGTTACAGGCTTGACGGAACTCGATTGTGGAGAATCGACATGGGAATCAATATCAGAAGCGGAGCCCACTATATTCCTTTCATCTTTTACGATCTGGACGGCGACGGCAAGGCGGAATTCATAGTCAAGACCGGCGACGGGACACAAGACGGAACTGGAAACATTATTGGAGACAAAGAAGCCGACTACAGATACGGAGCAGCAGAGGCATTGGAGCATTTTGAGGAGAATAAGGCAAAAAGAGAAAAAGAGGAGGCTGAGCGGGAGGCTAGACGGAAAGAATGGGCAGAACGATATGAAGCCAACAGGCAAAACGGAGAGCCACAGAGACGTCCACGTTTCCCTGGCAACAACGGTCGTCGAAGAGGTCGCAACCCGTTTGGAGCGACAAGTCCCAAAGAAGGCCGTATTCTGGCTGGTTCAGAGTATATCACCGTGTTCAACGGGCTGACAGGAGAAGCAATGGATACCCAGCCATATGCACCCGAGAGAGGTGATCTTATGAGTTGGGGAGACGACCGTGGCAACCGATCAGAGCGGTACCTCGCCGCAGTGGGATACCTAGATGGAGAGCATGCTTCAGCGGTCTTCTGCCGTGGATACTACACACGTACTGTTCTTGCGGCTTGGGACTGGGACGGCACTAGGCTGTCACAGCGGTGGATATTTGACACTAACCAATCTGAATGGTCGGCGTACGCAGGACAAGGCAATCATAACCTCCGTGTAGCAGATGTTGACGGCGACGGATGTGACGAGATTACATACGGATCCATGGCCATAGACAACGACGGGAAAGGCTTATACAACACCGGCATGGGACATGGAGACGCTATTCACCTGACAGCATTCGACCCCACGTCAGACGAACTCCAAGTGTGGGACTGCCACGAAAACCGCAGAGACGGGTCAGATTTCAGAAATGCGAAGACCGGTGATGTAATCTTCCAGATTAAGAGCCGAACAGATGTTGGAAGAGCCATGGCTGCCGATGTTGACCCCACAAACCCTGGAGTTGAGATGTGGAGCAGCGACAGCCACGGAGTCAGAAACATTAAAGGCGAAGTGGTGATGACGGCTAACGATGCCAGCGACCCACAACATGACAACGCTATAGTATTCAACGGACGGTGGCTTTCCATCAATTTCGGAATATGGTGGGACGGAGATTTGCTCAGGGAACTTCTTGACAGAGCCACGGTATCAAAATACGATTGGGAAAACAGAACGGTGAAAGACTTGCAGAAATTCGACGGAGCCACATTCAACAACGGCACCAAATCAAACCCTTGCCTCTCTGCTGATATTTTCGGAGACTGGAGAGAAGAGGTGATTGTACGTGATCCGGAAAGTACCGAGCTTAGAATATACGTAACTCCCTACCCCACAGACTACCGGATCAACTGCTTGATGGAAGACATTCCATATCGATTGTCTGTGGCTACAGAGAACGTGGGATACAACCAACCACCAGAGACTGGGTTCTATCTTGGCCCCGACCGCACAGACTACCTGAAATGATGTTTGATGTCCATACCCACAACCATAACCCCAAATGGGATGCGGTGGTGAATTGCAATACGCTTGCCGACACAAAAAAGTTCAAACGCTTCTCTATAGGCATTCACCCATGGGATATAACCCCAGATTGGAGGGAAGAACTGGATGTGATAGAGCATAGCGAAAATGTAAGGTTTTGCACAGCAATTGGAGAAACTGGTATAGACCGGGCCAATACTTCTAGTAATTTGAATATAGCATGTCAGACAGAGGTGTTTGAGGAGCATATAAGGCTTGCCAGGCAATTCAGCAAACCCCTTATCATTCATTGTGTGAAGGCTTTCGACATAGTTGCCGGAATCCTAAAAAAATGCAAGTTTGATAATCCTGTCATTTTCCATGGTTTCCGGGGCAAACAGGAAATGGCACGGCAACTTCTCTCATCCGGATATTACCTTTCGTTTGGACTGAGGTTCAACGAACTCAGCATCATAGAAGCCTACAAATCAAGAAAAATGTTTCTTGAGACAGACGACAGCGGAGAGAATATAAATTCCGTCTATAAAGCCGCCTCCAAAGCCCTTAACATCTCACCTACCGACATTGAGGTTCCTGGAATATTCACATCCTGAGCTATCTCGGAGAGCGGTTTGAGCACAAACCACCGCTTGGACATCAACGGATGAGGTATTACCAACCTGGAAGTATTTACGACCATGTTATCATACATTAATATATCTATGTCGATAACACGGTCATGATATACAACTTTTTCGGCGCCGTCAGAGGATATTATCTTTTCGCTTTTCATCAACCGACCCATTTTCCGCTCTATGGACTGGGTAAGATTCAGCACTTCCACGGCGGAAAGCGAGCATTCCACGCCAACGCAAGCGTTGAGAAACGGGTTTTTGCTTTCAAACCCCCAAGGTTCGGTATGTATTAAAGCAGATTGGGAAACGACCTCCCCAATCTGCTTTTCTATCTCTTCTATGGCGGTTTTGATATTCTTTTCCAAATCGCCAAGATTTGTGCCTAAAGAAAGGTACAACATCAATCTGCCAGAATTAGTCAACAATCAGCAAAGCATCACCATATGTGCCGAATTTATAGTCGCCCTCAAGAGCCTTGTTGTATGCCTTCATCACGTTATCATACTCTCCGAAAGCGCATGTCATCATCAGCATTGTGGTCAGAGGAAGCTGGAAGTTGGCAACATATGCATTACAAACGGTAAAGTCATATGGAGGGAAGATAAACTTGTTGGTCCACCCATCGAAAGCTTTTAGTATGCCACCTGGACCAGCTGCGGTTTCTGTAGCACGAAGTACCGACGCACCCACTGCACAAACCCTTCGATTCCGCTCTTTAGATGTGTTAACAATGTTGCAGGCCTCTTCGCCTACAATCATCTGCTCACTGTCTGTCTTGTGCTTTGTCAAGTCCTCGACATCGATATTGCGGAAATTACCGAGTCCCGAATGCACTGTGATGAACGCTTGATTTACACCTTTGATTTCCAGGCGTTTCATCAATTCACGTGAGAAATGAAGACCGGTGGTTGGTGCTGTCACGGCACCCTCGTTTTTAGCATAAATAGTCTGGAAGCGCTCCATATCCTCCGGTTCTGCCGGGCGCATGTGTCTCACGTCATCTGGAATCGGAGCCTCACCAAGGGCATATAGCGACTCCTTGAATTCCTCATGGGGCCCGTCATATAGGAAACGGAGAGTACGACCACGAGAAGTGGTGTTGTCTATCACCTCTGCCACCATAGAGCCATCCTCACCGAAATACAGCTTGTTGCCAATGCGTATCTTTCGTGCAGGATCAACCAGCACATCCCAAAGTCGCAGTTGCTCATTCAACTCACGGAGAAGGAACACCTCTATCTTAGCTCCAGTCTTTTCTTTTTTCCCATAAAGACGCGCAGGGAACACCTTCGTGTCGTTAAAGATAAAAGAGTCGCCGTCATCAAAATAGTCAATGATATCCTTGAACAAGCGGTCTTCAATCTCTCCAGTTGACTTGTGAAGCACCATTAGCTTACACTCATCCCTGTTCTCAGTGGGATAGGTAGCAATCTTTTCGTCTGTAAGTTTAAATTTAAATTGGGATAATTTCATGTATGTGTGTATTTAAAATCGCCATTTTTCTCTAACGGCTGAAATATATTAACCTTTTAACAGAGCCTCGCTCTCAACAACCTTTTCAAAATCAGAGATGTCAAGTGCGTCTTGTAACTTGTATTCTCCTACTCTCGTCCTCACGAGGGATGTCAGATAGGCACCAGAGCCGAGAGCCTCACCAATGTCGCGAGCCAAAGCGCGTATGTAAGTTCCCTTGCTGCATACCACCCTTATTGTTATAGTCGGCTGTGATGACATGTCGGCCATCAGCAGAGCCTCTGCCGGATCTGCATGCTTGATGCATATAGGCCTGGGTGTTGCAGGTGTCTTGCCGTCCATATCGTAACTTAGTAGCTCTATATCGTCAATCACCAGTGTCTTGGCTTTAATATCCACGTCTGCACCCTTTCTGGCACTCTTATAGGCGGGTTTACCATCAATTTTTACAGCAGAATATGATGGCGGTACCTGCTCTATTGTTCCCCTGAAACGAAGTAGGGTATCGGCAACCAGTTGGCGGGTGATGTGGGAAGTGGGATATATGCGGTCCTCTTCGGTCTCCATATCGAAAGAGGGAGTGGTGGCACCCAATTTCAAGGTAGCCACATATTCTTTTGTTCCAGCCTGAAGAGCAGCAATCTGCTTTGTAGCCTTACCGGTACAGACAATCAACACCCCTGTGGCAAGCGGGTCAAGCGTACCTGCATGGCCGACTTTCAAAGTCTTTATTCCCAGTTTGTGGCACAGCATACCCCGTACCCTTGACACAAGCCGAAACGATGTCATCGTAAACGGCTTGTTAAAACAGAGTATCTCGCCTTCAACCGGGTTAAGCATCTTATATTTATTTAATGTGCTTGGTGTTATTATACCAATAAATTGTGAGTGAACAAAATCTATACCATCTGCCATATCAGGGTGGCGAGTCCAACTATAGCGCAATAAATTGCGAAGTAGATCAATTTACCTTTCTTGACAATATTTATCATCCATTTGCAAGCCAGACATCCTGTGACAAAAGCGGCAATAAAACCGACCACAAGAGCGGTCGTGGAGATACCGCTCATGGCTGCCTCAACTCCTTGCTCCATGATTTTCTTAACGTCAAGAAGTGCCTCTCCCAAGATTGGTGGAATTACCATAAGGAAAGAGAACTGAGCCAACTTTTCTTTGTTATTGCCAAGAATCAGACCCGTGCCAATAGTGGAGCCAGAACGTGATATTCCTGGGAGGGCGGCAAAAGCCTGGGCTACGCCAATGACAAATGCATCGAGCATGGATATATGTTCTTTGGTTCGCGGCTTTGAAAAATAGGAGAACGACAACAGGGCTGATGTAATAAGCAAGCAAACTCCCACAACAACAAGGCTGCTGAAATAAGCCTCTATCTGGTCTTTAAAGCAGAAACCCACAATACCTATGGGAATCATGGATATAATTATATTGATAACATAATTCTGTTCCTCGTTCAGTGAGCGAATACCGTAAGGACTGGGCACAATCTGAGACCCAGACTTAAACAAGCCTTTGAATATCCATGAAATCTCCTTCCACAAAATCACCAGCGTGCTGCAGACTGTGGCAACATGAACGGTGATAGTGAAAGTAAGGATTTGGTCTGGATCCTGCACTCCAAGCAAACTACCCGCCAAAGCAAGGTGACCGCTGCTGCTGACAGGCAGAAACTCTGTCAGACCCTGAAAAATGCCCATTATCAGGGCTTCTATCCATTCCATACTATATCAGTTTTATTTGTCCTCTCGCTGACTTTTCGACTTCCATAAAATCGCCACGACTACAAACAGGAATCCCACAAGACACACCATCGGGGCGATGACTATACGTCTGGTGCTGAAAATGTCTGCATTAAAAGCAGTCTCCGTGGTTGAGGCACCTGTCATAAGAATAAATCCGAGAACTACGATTGCAAATCCAATCGCAAGCAGTATGTAGTTCAACTTGCTGAAAGCAAAATTACGTTTGTCCATTGAATATATATTTTTAGTTTTGAGACATTAAACATGATAAAGGTCATTGCTTGACATTCTGAGATATCGGTTCAAAGATATGAACGTGCACAGGAATGTGAGCAAAAGACCAAAAGCCACGACCGCTACACCTACAATGGTTAGCATCTGGATATCAATTACCTCTTGAACGTCGGGTTCCAAGCCATAGAGCCAATTGACAAGGAAAAACAAGGCGGCGCATGCAAGAACCGATGATATTATTCCCATAACCAACGACTGCTTGAGGAACGGTTTGCGGATGAACCCCCAAGAAGCTCCGACCAGTTTCATAGTGTTAATCAAAAAACGCCGTGCGAAAATTGTAAGTTTCACCGTGTTGTTTATAAGTCCAAAAGATATGATGGTGAACAAAATCGCCAAAGCCAGCAATACCATAGTGAACTTGTGGATACCTTTATTCATAGACTCCACCAAATCGGGATGATATACCACGTCGCTGATTTGTGACATAAGCTTCAGACGCGTGGATATTGCATCCAGGCTGTCCTTGCTCGTGTATTCCTCTGCTATCTTCAGCTCGATCTCAGCCATGAATGGATTGTAGCCGACAAACTCATTAGGGTCTGTGCCTAAAAACTCCTTGGCTTCCGAAGCAGCCTCCTCCTTGGACTTGTAAGTCTGCGACTTTGTGAAATCTGACATCTCAAGCTCATTTTGTACACGATGTAAGTCTGTATCTGTGATACCATCGTTAAGGTAAACGGTTACTATTACATTTTCCTTGAGATATGTCGATAGTTTCCGCGCACCGAGAACAAGCAGTACAATTGTTCCAAGTAACATAAGCACAAAAGTGGTGCTTATAAGTGACGTGAGAAACTGGGTACTGAAATAGCCAGTGTATGATGATTTCTTTTTCTTCATGTGTCTTGTCTTGTAGAAAAATAACAGATATATAATAATTTCACTTAATTTCCTCTCCTTTGAGTGTGGCAGAAGAAGCCTCCTTCACTCTCACCTTCACAAAATCACCGACATGGTGGTCTCCGCGATCGAACACCACAACCTTGTTTTGGCTGGTACGTCCAAATAGTTGGTTGTGCGAGCGTTTGCTCACACCCTCAACCAGTACCTCAAACTCCCCGCCTATATCTTTATTGTAGCTCTCTGCGCTCAGCTCGTTCTGAAGGGCTATCATCTCGTTCAAACGTCGCAATTTAATCTCCTCGGGTACATCGTCTGGCAGATGGCGTGAGGCGTATGTGCCTGGACGCTCAGAATATTTAAACATAAACGCGGAATCATATCCACACTCACGCATAAGACTTAACGACAACTGGTGGTCTTCCTCTGTCTCTGAGTGATAACCGACAAAGATGTCTGTGGTCAGGCCACAATCAGGTAATATCCGCCTTATGGCCTCCACCCGACCCATATACCACTCGCGGGTGTATTTACGGTTCATAAGTTTCAGAATGCGGTCGCTACCGCTCTGAACTGGCAGATGGATATGCTTGCATATGTTTTCGTGGGCTGCCATCACACGCAATGTCTCATCGCTCATGTCTTTTGGATGAGATGTGGTGAAACGTATGCGCATTTCAGGCACTGCCTCAGCTACTAAATCCAGCAACTTGGGGAATGACACCTCACCGCATTGATAAGAGTTTACATTCTGTCCCAAGAGAGTCACCTCCTTGTAGTTGCGGGCATTCAGGTCGCGCACTTCAGCCAGGATGCTCTCCACATCGCGACTGCGTTCACGCCCGCGTGTATAGGGCACTATGCAATAATGGCAAAAATTGTTGCAACCGCGCATGATGCTCACAAATCCCGACACATGGTTGGCGTGAATGCGGGTGGGCAACACGTCCTTGTATGTCTCTGTAGTTGAGAGTTCCACATTTATAGCCTTCTCACCAAGCTCAGCTGAGGCAAAAAGGTCTGGCAGAGACATATAGCTGTCGGGGCCGGCAACGAGGTCAACATGATGATGCTCTATAAGCTCCTCTCGCACACGCTCAGCCATACACCCGACAACTCCTATAATCAACCGCTTATCCTTACGCTTTTGGCGTATGTTATTGAGAGTCTCAAGACGGTTAAGTATCTTGTTCTCTGCGTTTTGACGCACAGAGCATGTATTAAGCAGCACGGCGTCTGCCTCATCAAGGGTGTCGCATGTATCATAGCCGGCCATTTTCAGGACAGAGGCAATAACCTCACTGTCCGCCACGTTCATCTGGCAGCCGTATGTCTCGATATAAAGTCTCTTCATTTAATTCGATTCCCGGAAATCGATTTACCCATTTGCAAATTATCTGCAAAGTTACGGCTTTTTTCTTTAATATCAAAAAGCGTTAGTCAAAATGTTGATGATATTATATCTCTCTATTCTATTTTTCTATTCCTGCTGCTTTAAGCTGAGCCGTGGCCTTTTCAATCATGTCCATAGTTCCACTGCCGTCGCTCACGTATTTCACGACCATCTCAGCATATTCGATAGCAGATACTTGAGCTTCAGTCGGTGCCGGTATTGATTTTGCCTTCTCCAAAAGTGGAAGCAACTCGTCCATGTCCTCCAGCTCAGGCAGGTTGCCTGGACGCATGGTGTTGAGGGCTGCGTTGAGTTCTGCAGCCGCTTTGTCGATAGCCTCCTGGCTGTTGTTGAGGTCTGGGTTGTCGAGCACACCCTCAGCCACCGCAAGCTGACGCATCATACGCTCGTATCCATGTTTTGCCCATGGTGCGTATTCGGGCACTTTCACCGTCATGCTGTTCCACCTCTGCTGTGCGTTGCGACGGCTTTTTGCCTCTGCCATTGTCTCGCGCAGCACCGACTGGTCGGCACCGCTCTCTCCGTCAAACACAGGTGCTGGAGCCGGACGGCCAGGGAAGTCAAAACGGAAATAATGGGTTGTATTTTTGTCGCTGTAATAGTCTGGTACAAAATGTTTTCCACCCAATTCCATCGTATAAACATTTTTGTATGCCCTGCCTCCAACCTCATCGTGAGCACCGTTGAGACGCAATGAAGAGAGTGACGGGTCTATGGTTAGTGTTGCCTCGTTCCAAGACGAAAGCCCCTTGGTACACATCACAAGCGGTCCAAACATAAATGCGCCGCACCATAAAGGCTTGAACTCTGTTCGTGTCTCATTTTTCCCGGTAGCGGCAATCTGCATCTTGTCGGGACCGAAGTCCACATGGGGACCAAACGGCATACTTATCTCCACTACGTCACCTGCAGCCCATATTCTCGAAGGAATTTCCACATACGTACCAGGACGGCAGTCGGAATACAGTTCCTTACCGTTGAGTTTCACAGTGAAGGAACGGGTGGCCCAGTAAGGCACCCTCAGCTTCATCGCAAACTCCGACTTCTTGCTTTTCTCCACCCTTATGGCTGTCTTCTCCGCCGGCCATTCACACTCTTGTTTGAGCACCACGTTCTTCGCATCCCACTGTGCTGTAGACGGGAGGTACAATCCCACCCATATGGTGTTGTCACTGACGAAGTATGCCGCCTCCTGATATTTCACATGGTTCTCGGAACCGGTGCCGCCGCAACAGGTGGACTGTGGTGTCTCGTTACCCCACGGTTTCGAGGCATTGAGACCCACTGAATACTGATAAAGGGTGGCATAGTGTTCTGGATGAAGCGAGCCTACTATCTGATTGTAAAGCAACCTCTCATAGTAATCCATAAACCCAGCCTCGTCGGGATTGTAGCAGTTGAGGTCTTTCGACAGCTTGGCCAGATTATATGCACAGCATGTCTCGTTGATAGTCGGCTCCGGATAGAGGTTTCTGCGTCCGTCACCAGTGACGTTGGTGCACATGGATAGAATCTGGCTGTATGGCTGTCGGAACATCTCTCCATTGCCCACACCTCCCATGGCATACCTGTAACGTCCCTGTATAAAGTTCCAGAAATTGAGCGCGAGGTTGTAATAATATGGATTGTTGTTACCTCTGTAGCTTCTGAGTGCGCCCACTACCATAGGTATGTGCTGGTTGGCATGCCGTGTGCGTATGGCATCGATATTTTTAGCCAGAGGGTCAAAAAAGGCTGGTGAGTCGAAGTAATTCGAAGCCTCGAGCAGGTGCTCAGCCTCTTTCTTGTCGCCCACCATCTCCGAGAGCCTTGCGAGACTCTCGCTCATGCCACCAACTTCACCGGCAATATACATGTTCCACATCTCATAGCGGTTGCCGGGCTTGCTTCTCCGTTCCTCCTGTGTGCCGTCGGACTTTACGAATGTGCGGTAATGCAATCGGTTCCACACCCACAGTCCCATGTCCTTAGCGATGAGCAGTGCTTTTCGTGCCGTGGCTTTGTCATCCACGTATGTGGCAATGTCTATCAGTCCTGCCAGCTGCTTGTGAACTGAGTAATATGGTGCCCACACCCACTGTTCGTTGTTATATGCCCTGTACATCTCTATCAAGGCGCAATGCTGGGCGGGGATTGCGTTGAGATAGCCATATCCGTAGTGCTCGTAGTCTTTCTTATATTCATCGAATGCTGCCCACGTGCCTTGCATCTGCCTGAGTTCCTCCTCTGGCGCGAGGTCGCGGGCCTCGCGCTTGCGTCCCAGTTTTTTGTCATACACGAATGTGCGCTCCTGGCATTCCCGCAGCTGGTTGACCATAAGCTTGATATTATCGAGAAGCCGTTGTTTCTTATCAGCATCCTGACAGCTGGCATAGGCGAACGCCATGGCCGACATGTAGTGTCCGGATCCGTGGCCTTTCAGCTTCGTGGTCGGAGAGTCCCATCCGTCTGCCACCGGATAGCCGTCTGTAGGCAGTCCGTAGGTGTCACGGTAGTTGTAGAGTTGTTGTCTGACATCGATACTCAGCAAGTTGTCGATATCCATGTCGCGGTTGTGGGTAAGACGGTTCTCGCCGTCTATGCTCACCTTGTCCAATGGCAACGGCTCAGCCTTAGGTTTTGCAGCCGGAACGCTCCATGGCTTGTCGGTCACTTCCACTATTGCCTCTACAGGAAATCCGGCGGTTGTGGTGTTATCGCCTGTAATAAAGCCTCTCACCGTGTATGTCGAGCCGGCTGGATGTTTTGTAGGGTCTGCCTCCTCGTTCTCAACTGTGGGAGAGGCATTGGTCCACTTCACTTGCCTATACCCCTGCCTTCCGTTGTTATAAGTCACCCAAAGCCTGTATGGCAGGCGTGGAGCTGTACCAACAGGAGTTGAAAAGACAAATCCTTCTACTTTTTCTATTTTCAGTCTAGGCTCACGCTGAGCGCAGACTTGTGTACTCATGGCAACCATCATGATGACCGCCAAAGATGTCATAAAAGTTCTTCTCATCACTTTGTTGAATATCGTTTATGCAAAAGTACGACAATTTTGCGAAAGTTCAAAATTGTTGCATTTCTTTTGAAGTTTTTTTGTAACTTAGCAAACAATTTCATGAATGTATAGTCCAAGTTACACCATCAATCCAAAATCACTATGACCAGAAACGATTTTCAAGTCTGTGTTGAGAAACTTCACGATGTAATCGCCAAGATTCGTCTGTCTTCCCATGAGCTTCACAAGGATGTGAACCAAACCTACGACAAGGTACACCCCTACGGATTCCACCTTGACATGGTGGCAGACTCAGTGTATAAGTACGGACATCTCGTGTGTGCGGGCGAGAAGGATGTGCTGCCTTTGTTTTTCGGAGCTTATTACCACGACAGCATCGAGGACGCACGGCAGACATATAACGACGTGACAGCCGTTGCCCGGCAATATATGGACGAACAGCAAGCCTATATGGCGACAGAGATTGCATACGCCCTGACCAACGACAAAGGACGCAACAGGGCAGAGAGAGCAGGAGAGAAGTATTACAAAGGAATCCGTGAGACTCCGTATGCGCCGTTCGTAAAACTGGCAGACAGACTGGCAAATATCACCTATTCGTTCTCCCACTCCAACGACGCCAATGCCCACATGAAGGAGGTGTACAAAACCGAGTTGCCACATTTTCTACAGGCAATAACATCCGATTCCGACGACATCCGCCTTTCCCTCCCCCACCCCATGGTGGAGGAAATCATGGACATTATTACTCCGCCAGTTTGAAATCACTAATCTATTTTAATCTTCATGGAGCCATAAAATAAAAAGACAGATGCCACTACGTCAAAAAAAACATATTTTATTCATTATTTTCTTTAGTTTTTTTTCTAATTATGAAGAAAATAGCTAATTTTGCATGAGATTCAGAGTGCAATTTGACAATAATTTATTTAAGCTTTCATTATTTATGAAAAAAATTATAGGATTTTTACTGGTAACTCTGTTAAGTGCAATTGTAACAGAAGCTAATGCCCAAAATTTTGACCCTGTCAAGGAGTATTGGCGAGCTGACGCCAACCGCGACCACAGAATTGACATATCCGACATCGTCACGATGATTAACTGGATTGCCGAAGGCAAGACATACGAAGACCGTGAATCGGCAAATATTCACCAATGGCGTGACAGTTTGCGGTACGTGTGGTTTCCGGATGTCAACAAGGACAACACCGTTAATATCTCTGATATAGTTGCCGCCATAAATATCATAGCAAGCGGAAAAGGCTCAGGCACATTCGACTGTGCCGTGGACGAGGGCTATTGTCCCAACTCCAATCATCCACACGCCATTGACTTGGGAATCGGTGTTCCTGTCTCTTGCTGCAATCTTGGCGCATCTTATCCCGATGAGCACGGCGGATACTACGCATGGGGAGAGACAGAGGAGGATCCCAACACCTACCGAACCTACCAAGTAAATAACTACCCTTACTTCCTTTATGATGACTACCAAAACGGAAAGTCTTTTAACGAATGCTGGCTTATCAAAGAGACCATTATTAATCTTACCGACTACGATGGTCCACATAAGAAATGGGGCAACTTATGGACCTTGCCCACCCCTCAACTGGCAAAGGCCATAGTTGATAAATGTTCTGTGGAACACACCCAGTTATACGGGAAAGACGGAATGAAGGTCACGGGGCCGAACGGCAAGTCAGTTTTCCTTCCAGCCAGCGGGAAGTCATCGTTAAGTGAGTATTTAACTATGGAAGCTCTGAAAGGCGGGTTCTTTTGGACATCCGAAAGATGGGGAGAATGGGCCACCAGCCTGATGTACGATCCGAAGGTTTCGGAAATCAAGATTGCCAATGCTAAGGGAAGCAACTTTTTCCCCTTTCAGGCGTGGACAGCAACATCAATCCGCCCCTCATATCTTGACCTTTCAATTTACCCTTCTTGTCCCGACAACAACCACCCCCACTCCATTGACTTAGGGCTGCCATCCGGCTTGCACTGGGCTTGCTGCAATGTGGGAGCCGACTCACCGTCACATGCAGGAGATTATTATCGCTGGGGCAGCACAGAGCACGGCATTGACCACAGAAAATACAGTTTTCCAAGAGACTATGACGATATCGCAAGTACAGACTGTGATGTCGCTAACGTAAAATGGCAAAACGGATGGAAGATGCCCACAAAGGATGAGATGCAGGAATTAAAGGATAACTGCACATTTCTTACAGGGTATCTCAACGGTGAGAAATGCGCAATGGTTACAGGGCCGAACGGCAATCATATTTTCTTGAATTACACAGGACATTATTTCTATGGTGTGGAGTCATACGGAAGCTATGGGCAATACTTCTCATCCACTAAGAAAAATGGCATGCTTATTTACTTGATGTCGTTTTTTTTAAACACATATGGTGAGACAAGGTTTGACATAGGATCGGAATATGGCGACTACGGCACACCTGTTCGACCGGTAAGATATTACCACTAAACAAGGTGGAACCATGTCGGATACCGCGCTCTATTCATTTGACGAGTATCCGCTTTGGATGACCTACATTTTTTTATCCATATTTGCAAGTTTACGATAGTTTTCGTAAATTTGCAAATTGTTTTTACAGAAGGTATTGGCTATGACTTTATATCCGAATTTGATTAAATATATGGCCATATTATAGCCAGTATTCGCATATATGGCCAAATGGAAAAGGCTAATAGTGACAAAACGGCTATAATAACGACTAGAAAATGACTAGTCGGAAGCTTCTTGTCGTAAAAGTAGTCATTTCTGATAGTTTAGTCGAAGTTAGTCGGACTTCACCTATGCTTTATTGCGAAAAGCCCGTAGAAACGGGGATTATAAAGAAAAAAGACAAATCAAGTTTTAGTCGAAATCAAAGCTTCATTTAGTCGAAGTACAAGACAAGAAAAGAACATACAAATGGATAAGCAACAACTAAAACAATATTACTCCCCTACTCCCTTATTCCTTGGATTCTGTCTCTAAGGAATAAGGGAGTAAGGGAGTCTTTAGAAACGGCATGCTACTGCACCGCACGTACAGGGAGTCCGAATCCACGCGCCTGACTGATTTGAGCAAAACCTGTGTTACAGTCCATTGGTGTCACACCATTCGTAGGATCATACCAATATTGATGCCACATGGCACTGCCATTCGGTTCGATGCACGATCCTTGGAATGATGTCTGCGATGTTGCCGTCCAGTACTCTATCGAATTATACATGTCATAACGGAACTCGTCTTCCACCTTCTTACCGCAATAGGGAATAAAGATATGTGTGCCGTTGGGGGCATTGACCCTGAGTCCCGGTGTCCCTCTCAGCCAAGCTTTCTCTTTGGTGAATCCTTCAGCGTTAAGCCGCTCGTATCGGCTCATGACCGGCATGTGCCATGCTCCTCCCCACAACACGTGAGCCACATCGTAGGCGGGAAGCAGAACTCCATTGTCGTTCCACATGCCCCATTTATATGACCACCATTCAGTTCCTGCTCCATCGATATCTTCATCAAATAAATAGGCTGTCTCGTTTTCCGGCGTGGCGCCGTAGAAACTCAGTTCTTTCGTTCCTCCCCAGCAGTAATATCCACCAGTTTGCCACGGAGCATTGGCTCCGACATTGCAGCATGCCCATTTTCCCGCCGTTCCCATATCAATGACATGCGGGTGGTTTTCATCAGGGCAGTATCCTTGAGTGACCGCCTGGTCCACATTGGGGTCATAGGGATTGTCGGGATTGTCGGGATTGTCATCATTGGTAATGCAGACAGCCCTTACCGATCCTCCATAATACCTTGGCCATGCATAGACAGGATACACACCGTAGTATTCCGAAATTGCCCCTGCATGTGCTGTTTTTGCGTCTGGGGCAATGGTATACCTACCTCTTTTCCTTGTCGATGCCCAGTAAACGGAAGGGTCAGGATTAAAACCAAAAGTGTCACGCTTATGTCCGATTGCCGGGAAGAACACTTTGTTGCCGTTGTCTGCGGTGATGGTTACCCCGGTCACATATTTCAGCTTGCCATTTGTACTAGTTGCCTCATTGAGCAGTTTATGGATTTGCTCGTATGCAGGCATATTCCATGTGGAGCCCCATTTTTTATATGCCACGTCGTAGTCTGTCCCGGCAATGTCGTCTCCTATGTCGTGACAGGACTCTTCGCTGCCGTCGCAGTGGGTATAGCTCTCCCAAGTGTAACTCTCTTTCTGCTCGGTCTCGCCCCAGGCATAATGTTCTCCTTCCTCCCATGGCTTAGACGCACCGATATTGCAGCATGCCCACTTGCCGTAGGAGCCCATATCAATCACGTGGGGGTGGTTGGAGTCGGGGCAATAACCCAGCGTGACAGCCGGGTCGGGATCCTCTCCGACAACAGGCCTGATATTACATCCGCAAAAACGGTTAATCGTGGCTTGACGCATCATACTGCCTTCTGCGAAAGTAAGAATTCGCGCCATTTGCTGGCCGTAGATTTTGTCGATGGCGGATGTCCAGTAGTATCCGGTCTGCCCACCCTTATAGAGCTCCTCTCCAAACCATCCTCCGGCAGGCAGGAATATCATGTTGCCGTTTTTGGCTGTAATCTTATATCCCCCCGATCCGTTCACTGTTGTCCATTCCTTGGTAAGTCCGGCCAAGTCGGCAACCTGGTTTTTGGTGGGTATGGAGAGCTGTCCGCCCAATGTCTTTCTGACTGCGTCGTAGTCAGTGCCCGCAATGTCGTCTCCCAAGTCGTGACAGGTGTCCTGTGAACCGTTGCAATGCAGGTAGTTTTCCCATGTGTATTGCTCTTTAGGTTCAGTCTCACCCCAGGCATAGAAATCACCAGTTTCCCACGGTACATCGGCACCCAGATTGCAGCAAGACCAGAGTCCCGCATCCCCCATGTCGATGATATGCGGATGGCGGGTATTCGGGCAATAGCCGAGCGACACCACATCGTCGCCACTGGCGATAATGTTAATAATAGCCACGATGTCGGAAATGCCGACCTGTCCGTCCACGTTCACATCAGCTGCAATCGTACGTATGGTGTTTCCGGCAATGATATTGATGATGGTAACGATGTCTGATATATCAACTTTGTTGTCACCGTTAACATCACCAACTCTTACCGTTTGTGCGTTTGCCGTCTGCATAAAAAGCAAAAGCGTAAAAAATACTATTGTTCTTATAAGTCTCATAGTAATCGAATTTGTAAATATCTAAATCTGAATAATCCGTAAATTGCAAATATAAATGATACAACCCCCCAGAGGCTTCCTTTAAATAAAAAAATTATTTTTAGTTATTATTTGGGTAAAAAGGAAAGATAATAGTACAGAATTGTAATGTCGGCTTTGCAAAAAATAAGACACAGAAAGCACAGGAACATTCGGAAATGAACATTGGCTCCACCGAATTACTGGTGAGTATCCACTTTGAATGACCTACATTTTTTACCCAAATTTGCTAGATTACGATAATTTTCGTAAATTTGCAAATTGTTTTTACTGAAGGTATTGGCTATGACTTTATATCCGAATTTGATTAAAGAGGCCCTGATGACAGTGCGTTATCCGGGCAACGGCAAGAGCATTATAGAGAATGACATGCTTGAGGACGACATTCGTATTGACGGTATGAAGGTGTCGTTCTCTCTTATTTTCAGCAAGGCTAAAGACCCGTTTATGAAGTCGCTCGTCGCCGCCGCCGAGGCAGCGATACACACTTACGTGGGTAAGGATGTGGAAGTGACAGTAAACACAAAAACTCAGGTTCCCGAACCAGTTGCAGAACCGGAGAAGCCCTTGAGACAAGTAGCTCATATCATTGCCGTGTCAAGCGGTAAAGGCGGTGTGGGTAAAAGCACGGTGGCCGCTAATCTCGCAATAGGCCTGGCAAAGACAGGCAAGCGTGTAGGTCTGCTGGACGCCGATATATTCGGACCGTCCATGCCTAAGATGTTCGATGTGGAGGACGCTCGTCCTTATGCGGAGAACGTAAATGGACGAGATATGATTGTTCCTGTGGAGAAATATGGTGTCAAAATGCTCTCAATAGGTTTTTTCGTGGATCCCTCACAAGCCACGCTCTGGCGCGGAGCCATGGCTTCCAACGCCATAAAGCAGCTGCTTACCGACGCACTGTGGGGAGAGCTTGACTACCTCATTATAGACACTCCACCAGGCACCAGCGACATACATCTCACACTTATTCAGACGATTGACATCAACGGTGCCGTCATAGTGTCCACCCCTCAGCAAGTGGCATTGGCGGATGCCCGCAAAGGCATAAATATGTATATGAACGACAAGGTCAACGTGCCCATTTTAGGCTTGGTGGAGAATATGGCATGGTTCACGCCAGCCAAACATCCCGACGAAAAATACTATATATTTGGTCAAGATGGATGCAAGCAGCTGGCAGAAGAGCTGAATGTGCCGCTGCTGGCTCAGATACCTCTGATTCAGGATTTGTGTGAGAGCGGCGACAACGGCCGTCCGGCTGTGCTCGACCCGGCTTCGCCAGAGGGCATGGCTTTTATGGAACTGACAAGAAAAATTATAGAGAAATCATAAAAAGCATTGTTTTAGAAAAAAAAGAAAAATTATGTGTGGAATCGTTGGATATATCGGTAAGCGTCAGGCTTACCCTATACTGGTAAAAGGCTTGAAACGCCTTGAGTACCGTGGATATGACAGTGCGGGCCTGGCACTGATATCAGACAAAGGAGAATTACAGGTATATAAAACCAAGGGTAAAGTAGCTGATCTGGAGAAACACGTTGAGGGTAAGGACATCAGCGGCACAATTGGCATTGCCCATACACGATGGGCAACCCACGGAGAGCCAAACAGCACAAATGCCCACCCCCATATAAGCGTCAGCGGAAGGCTCGCAATTATACATAACGGCATTATCGAGAACTACGCCGTGCTCAAGGAGCAGCTCAAGAATAAAGGCGTGGAGTTCAAGAGCGACACAGACACCGAGGTGCTTGTCCAGCTCGTTGACTATATCCGCACGAAGAAAAAGCTTGACCTGCTCACATCGGTACGTATCGCCCTGCATCAAGTCATAGGAGCCTATGCCATGGCGATAATCGACAAAGACAACCCCGACGAGATAATCGCTGCCCGTCAGAGTAGTCCCCTCGTCGTGGGAATCGGTGAGAACGAGTTCTTCCTCGGTTCCGACGCCTCTCCGATTGTGGAATACACCGACAAGGTAGTGTATCTCGACAACCAGGACATCGCCGTGATTAACCGCAACAAAGACAACGTGGAGTTCGTGAATATCCACAACGAGACCATAGAGCATGAGATTAAGAAAATAAACCTCAACCTCTCACAGATAGAGAAAGGTGGCTATCCCCATTTCATGCTCAAAGAGATTTTCGAGCAGCCTGAGTGCCTTCGCGACTGCATGAGAGGCCGCGTGAACGTTGATCTCAACAACGTGGTGTTGTCGGCGGTCATCGACTACCGCAAACAACTGATCAATGCCCGTCGTTTCATCATCGTGGCATGCGGCACAAGCTGGCATGCCGGCTTGATTGGCAAGCAGCTTTTGGAGAACTTCTGCCAGATTCCTGTGGAGGTGGAATACGCCTCTGAGTTCCGCTACAGCAATCCCGTGATTAACAGTGAAGATGTAGTGATTGCCATATCACAGTCTGGAGAGACAGCCGACACCCTGGCTGCAGTGGAGTTGGCGAAGAAGCGAGGAGCTTTTATCTTTGGCATCTGCAACGCCATCGGCTCATCCATTCCCCGCGCCACCCAGACAGGATGCTACATACACGTCGGCCCGGAAATCGGTGTGGCCTCCACCAAGGCCTTTACCGGGCAGGTCACAGTGCTCACCATGCTCTCTCTCGCTCTCGCCAAAGCACGCGGCACGATTGATGTCGTCACTTACGAGAGTCTTGTTCGAGAGCTCGACTCCATTCCCGACAAGCAAAAAGAGTTGCTCAAAGAGTGCAACGATAAAATTCATGAGATTTCAAAAATATTCACCTATGCCCATAATTTCCTCTATCTCGGGCGAGGTTACAACTATCCAGTGGCACTTGAAGGTGCGTTGAAACTCAAGGAAATCAGCTATATACACGCCGAGGGCTATCCCGCAGCGGAGATGAAGCACGGCCCCATCGCCTTGATTGACGAGGAGATGCCCGTAGTGGTTGTCGCTACTAAGAACGCACTCTACGACAAACTTATCAGCAACATACAGGAAATCAAGGCCCGCAAAGGCCGTGTCATCGCCATCGTGTCGAAAGACGATGACAAGGTTAAGAACATAGCTGACGGTTTTATAGAGCTTCCAAAGACCATGGAATGCTTAGAGCCGCTTCTCGCCACCATTCCCCTCCAGCTATTGGCTTACTACATAGCTGTATGCAAAGGCAAGGACGTGGACCAGCCACGCAACCTCGCCAAGAGCGTGACTGTGGAATAAAACCACTTTATAGTCCTCACCTTCTTGCCATTTTAAGGAATTCACGACACCAACTCTTTAGTTCCACGGGTAGTCTCTGTAATACAAAATGTTTGCTTAACAATCCCTTATTGTTACGTTGGTTGATAGGGATTGTGTGCAGCAATTAAACATATAAAAATCCCACCGTCCGTTGACGTCGGACGAGTGGGAAAGATGTAGTATATGAGTATCTACATGTATCAGCTATCGGATGAACAGTAGTTCGCGATACTTGGGCAACGGCCAAAGAGCATCATCGACGATGAGTTCCAGCTTGTCTATCTCATATCGGATAGCATCGAGATGCGGTTCAACATTGTCATGGTAAGCGATTGCCTTCGCATGTTCATCACTAATCTTGTTCGCCTTTTTTCGAGCCTCTACGAGTTCCTCCACACCTCTCTCAATAGCAGAGGTGCGCTCTGCTATCTCCTGGATAATCTTCTTGTTACGGGCAGAGAGTTTGTTGGCGATGTCGTTGGGGAATACCACTGACATGTGGTTGACATTGCTCAGCAGGTCGCTCTGATAACGGGTGGCAACGGGGATGATGTGGTTCATCGAGATGTCACCCAGCACACGGGCCTCAATCTGAATCTTCTTCGTGTATGTCTCCCACTTCACCTCATTGCGTGCCTCGAGTTCCTTCTTAGTCATCACGCCCAGGCTCTCGAACAAATCAACACTTTCCTTGTCAAGGAAACGCTCAAAGATTTTCGGACAGCTCTTTTCAACGTCCAGCCCGCGTTTCTCAGCTTCAACAACCCACTCGTCAGAGTAACCGTTGCCATCGAAGCGAATGGGCTTGCAGGTTTTGATGTCCTCGCGAAGCACCTCTATGATAGCATGGAAAGTGGCGGAGTGGCCTGTGCCATCGAGTTTTTTCTCCAGTTCAGGAATACGGGCGTCAACACGCTTCTTGAAGTCAATGAGAGCTTCTGCAACAGCACTGTTCAAAGCAATCATGGCCGAAGCGCAGTTGGCCTCAGAACCCACGGCTCGAAACTCAAAGCGGTTACCGGTGAAAGCGAAAGGAGACGTGCGGTTGCGGTCGGTGTTGTCAATCAGTAGTTCTGGAATCTCCGGGATGTCCATCTTCATGCCCTGCTTGCCATCCATTGAGAAGATATCATCCTTGTCGGCTTTCTCGATATGGTCAAGCAGTTCGCTGAGCTGTTTGCCAAGGAATGAAGAGATAATGGCAGGAGGAGCCTCGTTGGCACCCAAGCGGTGAGCGTTGGTGGCACTCATGATGCTGGCCTTCAGCAAACCGTTATGACGATAGACACCCATCAGCGTCTCAACGATAAACGTGGCGAAACGCAGGTTCTGTTCTGCATTCTTGCCTGGAGCATGCAGTAATATGCCATTGTCTGTAGAAAGACTCCAGTTATTGTGTTTACCGCTACCATTAATACCAGCAAAGGGCTTTTCATGAAGAAGCACACGGAAACCATGCTTACGGGCCACCTTCTTCATCAGCGACATCAGCATCATGTTGTGGTCAACAGCAAGGTTTGTCTCTTCGAAGATTGGTGCCAGTTCAAACTGGTTAGGAGCCACCTCGTTGTGACGGGTCTTACAGGGAACTCCCAACTCTAAAGCCTGAATCTCCATGTCGCGCATAAATGCTGCCACACGCTCTGGAATGGCGCCAAAGTAGTGATCGTCCATCTGCTGGTTCTTGGCAGAGTCGTGACCCATCAGTGTTCGACCTGTCAGCAACAGGTCTGGACGGGCGGCATAGAGACCTTCGTCCACGAGGAAATACTCCTGTTCCCAACCAAGGTTAGAGTTCACCTTCTTCACCGTGGGATCAAAATAATGGCACACCTCCGTTGCAGCCACGTTTACGGCATGAAGAGCACGCAGAAGCGGAGCCTTATAGTCGAGAGCTTCACCGCTATAACTGATAAATACAGTAGGGATACACAGGGTATCATCGATTATGAACACAGGCGACGTAGGGTCCCATGCCGAATAGCCGCGAGCCTCGAAAGTAGAGCGGATACCTCCGGATGGGAACGACGAGGCATCCGGCTCCTGCTGAACAAGCAGTTTTCCTGTGAACTCCTCAACCATACCACCCTTGCCATCGTGTTCTATGAAAGAGTCGTGTTTTTCTGCGGTACCTTCCGTAAGCGGCTGGAACCAGTGTGTATAATGGGTAACGCCATTCTCAACGGCCCACTGCTTCATGCCGGCTGCCACTGCGTCGGCGATGTCACGATCCAGACGGGCACCGTTGTCCATCACATCTATCATCTTCTCATAGACCTGCTTTGGCAGATATTTGTACATCTTCTCACGATTGAATACCTTCTTGCCGAAATAATCACATGGTCTCTCGCTGGGTGTTTTTACGTCGAGCGGCTTCTTTTTGAATGCCTCACCGACAACATGAAATCTTAATGCTTCCATAATTGAAATGTGTTTTGAATTATTACTTTGAAAGATAATTATTTACTTTAGCTGCCGCCTTCTTGCCGCTTGCCATAGCGCGAACAACGAGACTGGCTCCGTTGGCAGAGTCACCGCAGACGAAGACATTTTCTGGGTACTCAGAATGCTCTGGCTTGAGGAAACCCATGGCCAGCAGAACAAGTTCTGCTTTGATAATCTCAGGCTCTCCTTTTTCCACCATTATGGGGCGGCCGCCATTGGGATTCGGCTTCCAATCTATTTCCTGGATTTTCACGCCAGTCAGTTTGCCATTCTTACCCATGAACTCCAGGGTGTTGATGTTCCAACGACGGATGCATCCTTCTTCGTGACTCGAAGTGGTCTTGAGGGTGCGGGGCCAGTCAGGCCAGGGATTCAGCGGGTCCTCCGGTCCTTCAACAGGCTTGGGCATGATTTCGATTTGGGTGACGGACTTGCAGCCTTGGCGATGAGCTGTGCCGATGCAATCGGAGCCGGTGTCCCCACCACCAATAACGAGTACGTCTTTGCCCTTGGCGGTGATGCGTTCGTCCTTACTAAACTCTTTACCCGCGAGTACGCGGTTCTGCTGGGAAAGCAGTTCCAGGGCGAAGTGAACACCTTTTAGTTCCCGGCCTGGAGCTTTCAAGTCTCTGGCTGTCGGCGTTCCTGTAGAGATGACAACAGCATCGAAATCGGGTGCGATTATTGCGGGATCAGAGATATCATGATTATACTTAAATTCTATGCCCTCAGTTTCCAACAGTTTGATGCGACGGTCGATAATAGCCTTATTCAGCTTGAAGTTGGGGATACCATAGCGAAGCAGTCCACCAGCGGCCTCGTTTTTATCGAATACTGTAACCTTGTAGCCCATAAGGTTAAGATCGTTGGCAGCAGCCAGTCCGGCAGGGCCTGCTCCGACAACAGCCACCTTCTTGCCATTACGCTCAATGTCAGTCTTGGGAAGAATAAAGCCCTCCTGGAATGCCATCTCAGTGATGGCGGCCTCGTCTTCACGATTGGTTGTTGGCTCATGGTTAAAACGGTTCAGCACACAGGCCTTCTCGCACAGGGCGGGACAGATGCGGCCTGTGAACTCAGGGAAGGGATTTGTACTATTTAGCAAGCGATACGCCAACTCCCAGTCGCCTTTATACAATGCGTCGTTCCATTCAGGGGCTTTGTTGCCCAGCGGACAGGCCCAGTGGCAGAACGGCACGCCACAATCCATGCAGCGCGAGGCCTGAAGCTTGCGTTCACGAGTGCTGAGCGTCTGCTCTACCTCGCCGAAATCATGGATTCTATCGTGAATCGGACGGTATCCCGCCTCCTGACGATGTATCTCTAAAAATGCTTTTGGATTTCCCATGATTAATAGTCTCTTTGAATGTTTGCAATTTTTTCTTGAAGTTTCTTATTCTGCTCTTCCTGAAGCACACGCTTGTACTCGATAGGCACTACTTGAACAAACTCCTCGCAGTAGTGGCTCCAGTCGTCAAGCATGCGTCCGGCCAGGGCAGAACCTGTGTGCAGATAATGCTGACGAATGAGCTCGAGCAACTCTTTGCGAGATACGCTATCCTCAACCAGGTTAATTTCAACCATATCCATATTACAGAAGTAGTCGAAGTTGTGCTTGCGATCCCAAACGTAGGCAACACCACCACTCATTCCTGCAGCGAAGTTACGACCTGTATCGCCCAGCACTACCACACGTCCGCCAGTCATATACTCGCAGCAATGGTCGCCGGCACCTTCGATGACGGCGATTGCACCTGAGTTGCGCACACCAAAGCGCTCGCCAACCTTACCATTTATATAGAGTTCGCCCGAGGTGGCGCCATAAAGGCCTGTATTACCGGCAATGATGTTGTCCTCGGCGTGGAAGTCCTCACCGCTTCGGGCTGGAGGCAGAATCGAAATACGACCGCCAGAGAGTCCCTTGCCGAAGTAATCGTTACACTCGCCCTCGAGCTTCAGGTTAACACCCTTAACAGCAAAGGCGCCAAAGCTTTGGCCTGCTGAACCCTTGAACTTGATATTGATGGTACCATCTGGCAGACCAGCCTCACCATATTTCTTGGCTATGACACCACTCAGCATGGTTGTTACGGCACGATCAGTATTCTTGATAGCGTAGTCAAGTGTCACCTCCTCACCATAGTTGACTGCCTTCTCGGCAGCCTTTATTATTTCCTCATCCTTCACGCCAGAGACCCTGCTGAATGCCCCACGATCCCAGTAAAGAGCCTTGTCCGTATCAGGCTTGTGCAAGAGCCGGCTAAAGTCAATGGTGCGCCATTTCCCGGCGACAGCAGTGTGCTCGGCAGTTTCCCCGCAAGAATTCTTCACCTCAATCAGGTCTGTATGGCCGATTATCTCCTTCAAGCTCTTCACACCCATCTCACTGAGATACTCACGCACCTGCTCTGCAAGGAATGTGAAGAAGTTCACCACGTACTCCGCGCGTCCCTGAAAATGCTTGCGCAACTCTGGATTCTGTGTAGCCACACCCATTGGACAGGTATTGGTGTTGCACTTGCGCATCATAACGCATCCCAGCACAATCAGAGGGAGTGTACCAAACGAGAACTCGTCGGCTCCCAACATGGCCATTACAATCACGTCCTTGGCAGTTTTCAGCTGTCCGTCAGTCTGCAGGCGGACCTGATTTCTCAGGCCGTTCATCACCAGCGTCTGCTGAGTCTCAGCAAGCCCAATCTCAGGCGAGATACCTGCAAAGCGCATACTGCTGGCTGGGCTGGCGCCTGTACCGCCCTCGGCACCGCTGATGACTATGAGGTCAGCCTTGGCCTTGGCCACACCGGCAGCGATGGTTCCCACTCCACTCTCTGCAACCAGTTTCACGCTTACAGCTGCAGTGGGGTTGATATTCTTCAAGTCAAAGATGAGCTGTGCCAAATCCTCGATTGAGTAGATGTCATGATGGGGTGGCGGTGAGATGAGCGAAATGCCGGGAATCGCATTACGAGTCTTAGCGATGACCTCGTTGACCTTGAATCCCGGCAACTGTCCGCCCTCACCAGGCTTTGCACCCTGTGCCACCTTAATCTGTATCTCCTCGGCATTCACCAGATATTCAGCCGTCACGCCAAAGCGTCCTGAGGCAATCTGCTTGGTCTTACTCGACAGCGACACACCGTCCACCTCCTTATGATAGCGGATGTTATCCTCGCCACCCTCACCTGTATTGCTTCGTGTACCCAGCTTGTTCATCGCCAAAGCCAATGCCTCATGGGCCTCGATACTCAGAGCGCCAAAACTCATGGCACCCGTCACAAAGTGCTTAACGATACTCTCTACAGTCTCTACCTCGTCGATAGGCGTAGGCGTTTCAGACTTCTTGAAGTCAAAGAAATCGCGGATAAAAATCGGTGACTCTTTAGTGTCAACCAGCGCAGCCCACTCCTTGAACTTCTTATATGAGCCCAATCGTATAGCTAACTGCAGCTTCGCAATCGTATCTGGGTTCCAGGCATGTTTTATCCCGTCCTTCCTCCACGAGAACAGCCCCTGGTTCTGTAATATCCTATTTGTTGCTACTGAGTCGCAACCCATCTTCTGAAGCCTTATCGCATCCCTTGCTATCTCCTTCAACCCAATACCTCCTATGGTGCTTACCTCAGTGCCAAAATAGCGACGTAGCAGGTCTTCGCTCAGGCCGATGCTTTCAAAGATTTTGGCTCCTCTATAGCTGCGGATGGTTGAAATACCCATCTTTGACATAATCTTCTTCAGACCTTTATCCACCGCCTTGATATAGTTCTTCTCAGCCGTAGCATACTCCTCCTGTATCTTATGGCGTTTCACTAAATCGTCGAGAACAGCAAAAGTCATATACGGACACAATGCACTGGCACCGTATCCCAGCAACAGGGCGGCATGCATCGTCTCGCGAATCTCACCACTCTCTACAATCAACGCCGTCTGAACGCGCTTGCCAACGGAAATCAGGTAATGATGGGCGGCACTAACAGCCAGCAGACTTGGTATCGCCGCATGTTTCTCATCAATATCACGGTCAGAGAGAATGATATAGTTTACACCCTCATCTACGCTGGCCTCAGCCTTATGGCAAAGGTCGTCTAACGCCTGACGCAAGCCTTCCTCGCCCTTGTCAATATCGAAAAGAATAGGTAACTTCTGGGTCTTGAAACCCTTATACCTGATATTACATAATATATCGAGTTGTGTGTTGGTCAATACGGGTTGCGGCAGGCGCACCATCTTGCAGTTCGACGCATCTGGTGTCAATATGTTGGTTCCCACGGCTCCGATATACTCCGTCAAACTCATCACCAGCTCTTCGCGGATGGGGTCGATAGCGGGGTTCGTCACCTGTGCAAACTGCTGACGGAAATAGTTAAACAGAACCTGAGGACGATCCGAGATAACAGCAAGCGGCGTGTCGTTACCCATCGCGGCCACAGGCTCCTGACCTGCTGTCGCCATTGGAACAATAGTCTTATCGATATCCTCCTGGCCGAAGCCGAATGTGACGAGTTTCTGCTCGAAGTTTCTCACAGAGTTCTCTACGTGGCGTCCGCTTTTCAGTTTCTCTAACTGCACACGGTTTTCGTTCAGCCATTCACGGTAGGGATGTGCCTTGGCCAAACCCTCCTTAATCTCTCCGTCGTAATAAATCTTGCCCTCCTGAGTGTCAACCAGAAGAATCTTACCAGGCTGAAGACGACCTTTCGACACCACGTCGCCAGGCTCAAAGTCCATCACGCCAACCTCGCTGGCTACCACCATCATGCCCTGCTTCGTAATCGTATAACGGCTGGGGCGCAGACCGTTTCTGTCCAGCATGCCGCCGGCATAACGGCCGTCTGAGAACAGCAGTGCGGCAGGACCGTCCCACGGCTCCATCAGAATAGAGTGATACTCATAGAATGCTTTCAGGTCTTCGCTGATAGGGTTCTTGTCGTTAAAGCTCTCCGGCACCAGAATGGCCATGGCCTGAGGCAGAGAGAGTCCACTCATCATCAGAAACTCAAACACATTGTCTAGAGATGCCGAGTCGCTCATACCCTCCTGCACGATGGGGCGCAGGTCTTTGATGTCACCCAGAGCCTCGCTGCTCAATACACTCTCGCGTGCCTTCATCCAGCCGCGGTTTCCACGAATGGTGTTGATCTCGCCGTTGTGTGCCAGCAATCGGAATGGCTGGGCCAGCTTCCATTTGGGGAATGTGTTTGTGCTGAAACGGGAGTGCACCAACGCCAGGCCACTTGTGAAATAATCATTGCTCAGGTCAGGGAAATATCTCCTTACTTGTCCGCTGGTCAGCATTCCCTTGTAGATTATATTCTTGTTAGATAGCGAGCAAATGTAGAAATCCTCGTTGTCGATGCGATTTTCTATCCTTTTGCGAACCTTATATAAAATACGCTCGAACACGGGCACCTGTTCGTCGGATATTCCAGTCACAAACACCTGCTTGATTTCCGGCTCCACTTCGTGTGCCGCAGCACCCAACACATCAGGATTCGTCGGCACGGTCCTCAGATGCATCAACTGAAGTCCCTCGCGCTCTATCTCTTCAATCATCACGCTCAGAATCTCCTGCTGCGACTTGGTGTCCCTCGGCAGGAAAACCAATCCTGTGCCATACTTACCTTTTTCGGGTACGGGTATGCCCTGTAACAGGATAAACTCGTGTGGAATTTGAACCATAATTCCAGCACCGTCGCCAGTCTTATCACGCGTCTCAGCGCCGCGATGCTCCATGTTCTCCAGCACCCTCAGCGCATTATCTACCAGTACATGACTCTTACCGCCGTGGATGTTCACAACCATTCCCACGCCGCAAGCATCATGCTCGTAAGCCTCGTTATATAATCCTTTCTGTTTCATTTCTTACAATATGTTACATCTTTTGATTCTTTCCAAAGCCTCTTGGGTTGCTTCGTGCTGACCGAAAGCAGTAAGTCTGACATATCCTTCGCCTGCGAGTCCGAATCCTGAACCTGGTGTACAGACCACATGAGCTTTGTGAAGCATCTCGTCGAAGAAACCCCAGGATGTCATGCCTTCTGGCACTCGTACCCAAAGATAGGGAGCATCTATGCCGCCATAAACCGTGAATCCCATGCCAGTGAGCGTCTCGCGCATCCGTCGTGCGTTATCCATATAATAGTTGATTGTGGTGCTGATTTGCTGATTGCCTTCTGGCGTGTAGATGGCTTCGGCTGCACGTTGACTGAGATAGCTTGCACCATTAAATTTGGTGGATTGACGACGGTTCCAAAGCGGATTCAATGCGATCCGTTCACCCTGTCTGGTGGCAGCAGTCACCTTGTGGGGCACCACCGTGTAACCGCAGCGCACTCCTGTGAAGCCAGCGGTTTTCGAGAAACTATGAAACTCCACCGCACAGCGATCAGCATCCTCAATCTCATAGATACTATGGGGTATGTCATCGGTCTGGATATAAGCTTCGTAGGCAGCGTCGTAGAAGATGAGTACATCATGTTCCAATGCGTAGTGAACCCATTGTTGCAAATCCTTTCGAGACATGGTGGTGCCTGTAGGATTGTTGGGATAGCAGAGATATATGACATTAACCCGCTCACAAGTCTGAGGGAGTTCGGGCACAAAATCATTCTCCGCACGGCAGGGCAACGTCATGATTCGGCGACCTGCCATGAGGTTGGAGTCCACATAAACGGGATATACCGGGTCGGTTACTGCCACCAGACAGTCGTCAGCCAGCAGTTCCTGAAAATTTCCGGTATCGCTCTTGGCGCCGTCGTTGATAAAAATTTCGTCCTCGCTTAGACTAATCCCCCTGGTTCGGAAGTCGTGCTCAACGATGGCTTTTTTCAGAAAGTCGTAACCGCGTTCAGGGCCATAACCCCGGAAAGTGTTACCACTGGCCAAATCGTCTGCAGCTCGGTGCAAGGCTTCCAACACGGCTGGTGCTAAGGGCTGGGTGACATCACCTATGCCGAGACTGATAACATCAGCATCAGGGTTCATCTCCTTAAATGCTCTCACCCTTTGGGCTATCTCCGCAAAGAGATATGCTCCAGGCAATTTCAAAAAATTCTCATTGATCATATTTTTTTTATGTGTGCTAATGAGTTTGTGCGTTCAGATTTCTATGTCGCCTTCGAAGACAAATTCGGCAGAACCAGTCTTGTATATATGGTTGTCGGATGCTCGCCATTCGATGTCGAGGGTACCGCCATCCATCAGAATATGACTTGTCCGGCCGGCGCGGCCTGTGATGGCGGAGGCGACAGCTGTGGCACAAGCTCCGGTGCCGCATGCCATGGTGATGCCGCTGCCACGCTCCCACACTCTGACACGAATACCATCGGGACGAACTTCGGCAAACTCGATGTTGCAGCGCTCAGGAAAGGCGGGGTGGTTTTCGAGTCGGGAACCTTCAGCGGCGATATCCACAGCATCAATATCATCGACGAAGATGACATAGTGAGGATTGCCCATCGACACGAAAGTGCCACCAGGCAGGATGCCTGCATCAGCAATGAATTGCTTCTCATTCTCAAGGACAGGCTCTCCCATATCTACCGTGACTGAGTCCACCACACCTTCCGGGTCTAGATGCAGGTTGAGCACCTTGATGCCGGAGAGCGTGAAAAGACGAATTTGTGTTTGTCTCGTCATTTGTTTGTCATATAAATACTTACCTACGCACCGGCTGGCGTTTCCACACATCATGGCTTCCGAACCGTCGGCATTGAATATGCGCATCGTAAAGTCCGCCTCAGGAGTATGGCTTTTTCCTATGAGCACCAATCCATCTGATCCGATTCCTTTATGGCGATCGCTCCATGCAATGGCGGCAGCAGACGGGTTCATAATATTATATAATAATGTATCTACATATATGTAGTCATTTCCTGCGCCGTGCATCTTCGTGAAGTGAATCTTTTGTTTCATTTTGTGATTTTTGTTTTGTGAATGTCGTTCTATTTGATTGACGGTGCAAAGATAAGACTTTTTGAAAGAATAAACAAGAAATATCAAACAAAATCATACTTTTTTTTGCATTTTTATTGTTTTTTGATATGTTTTATGCAAATTTTCTTTCGTTTTGTTTGGAAATCGAAACAAAATATGTAACTTTGCATCAGTTTCATTGCAATGGACTTAATAAAAGTCACAACACAACAAGAATTAACACATTTTTAAGGTATGAAAAAGATTGAAGCAATTATCCGCAAGACCAAGTTTGAGGAGGTCAAGGAAGCCTTGCTCAGTTCGGACATCGACTGGTTTGAGTATCATAATGTTCACGGCATCGGTCAGAGCCGTGAGGAGAGGATATATCGCGGCGTTCAGTATTCGACCGACGTAATCGAGCGCGTTGCATTGACCATTGTATGCCGTGACCAGTTCGTGGAGCCGACAGTGAATGTTATACTACGGGTGGCGCACACGGGGGAAATCGGTGATGGCCGCATTTTTGTGAGCGACATGATAGACACTTGGAGCATTCGCACAGGTGAGAACGGCGACACCGTACTGAGAGATAAGAAATAAAAGATTGTCAACTAAAATGGAGGTTGTAAATTTGGACAAAGCATACTTTTACGTAAAAGACAAATTTGCACCAGTTTTCAACTAATATTAGAAAGGATTATATCATGAACGAAATAGGAATATCACTCGATACTGTATGGATGTTACTGGCAGCCATGTTGGTCTTCTGGATGCAACCGGGATTTGCCCTGTGTGAGGCAGGATTCACACGCGGTAAAAACGCTGCGAACATCTTAATGAAGAACTTTGTAGATTTCATGTTTGGCTCTTTGTTGTTCTTCTTCATTGGTTTTGGCTTTATGTTCGGCGGTGACACCCTCGGAGGATTCATCGGTATGCCCAACTGGGGAGACCTCTCCTTCTTCAAGGGTAATCTGCCTGTGGAGGGTTTCCTGATTTTCGAGACCGTCTTCTGCGCCACATCAGCTACCATCGTATCCGGCGCCATGGCCGAGCGCACAAAGTTCTCAATGTATCTCGTCTATAGCGCATTCATTTCTCTCATTATTTATCCCGTGGAGGGTCACTGGACCTGGGGTGGCGGATGGTTATGCAACGATGCTGCCGATAGCTTCATGAAGAGTACATTCGGCGATGTGTTCCACGATTTTGCAGGTTCTGCCATTGTACACTCGGTAGGTGGAGTGCTGGCATTGATTGGCGCTATCGCCCTCGGTCCGCGTCTCGGCAAGTATAGCAAAGACGGTAAAAGCCGCGCCATACCTGGTCACAATCTGACCTTGGCGGCACTCGGTGTCTTCATCCTCTGGCTCGGATGGTTCGGATTCAACCCCGGCAGCCAGTTAGCTGCAAGTGGCGAAGTGAACCGCTTGGCCATTTCCCACGTGTTTCTGACCACAAACCTTGCGGCAGTGGCAGGCGGTGTGGCAACAATGTTCGTCACATGGATCAAGTACGGGAAACCATCTCTCTCACTGACACTCAACGGCATATTGGCAGGTCTTGTCGGCATCACGGCAGGATGCGACCTCGTGTCCCCCGTCGGAGCCGTCATTATTGGTCTTATATGCGGAACTGTGCTGGTCTTCGCCATTGAGTTCATTGACCACAAACTACACATCGACGACCCTGTGGGTGCCAGCTCCGTTCATGGAGTCTGCGGTATTCTCGGCACGCTGCTTACAGGTCTTCTTTCCACCAGCAATGGTGTTTTCTACGGATTCGGCTGGGGATTCTTCGGTGCCCAATGTTTTGGAATCCTCATAATTGACCTTTGGGCTGCCGCATGCGGTTTACTGCTCTTCTATGGAATCAAGAAGCTGCATGGTCTTCGTGTCGATACTCGAATAGAGGAAGAAGGACTCGACATATACGAGCACGGGGAAAGTTGCTACAACTAAGAGACTCTTTTCTATATTAATAACCCCATATCTTTTATTTAAGGGTGGTTCTATAAATTAGCTTCAGACAATTTACAGTTTATTAGCGAGCAGATTTATCTTCGCTGAATCTTGCAACCGCAGAAGCATAGCAAGCTATGGTTCAAGACTGGAAGGATGAAGATGCCACTAAGAAACGTAAAGCGTCGAAGCACAACAGAGCACCCTTGATTTAATAATAACTAATTTATATAAGTACCCTTAATTAAGTTTTAAAAAATGAAAAAGGTAAAAGATTTGTTAAAAGGATTCGCCCTCACGGTATTGTTGCTCTCTGTAGCAACAGCCGTTGAGGCTCAAGACAAAGTGGAAGTTACTGTTGGGGCTGACGTAGTCAACCAATACATTTGGCGTGGACAAGATTTGGGACACACGGCGTTTCAACCCACGCTCGGTGTCGCATATAAAGGTGTATCGCTTAACGCATGGGGCAGTACTGGACTGACCAACTCGGACGACGTGAAAGAGTTTGACCTCACACTCGGTTACACCATCGGAGGCTTCAACATCAGTATCTGCGACTATTGGGTCAACGAAGGTCTTGACCCTCGGGGACGATACTTCAAGTACGATGCCCACTCCACCAACCATGTGTTCGAGGGGAATCTCGGGTACGACTTCGGCGTCGCATCCATCAATTGGTACACAAACTTCACTGGCAATGACGGTGTGAACAAGAAAGGTAAGAGAGCCTACAGCTCATACTTTGAAATCAGTGCGCCGTTCAGACTAGCATCTTGCGACTGGACTGCCACTGCAGGAGCCGTCCCCCACCACACCACGTACTACGGCACTACTGGATTCGCTGTGACCAACCTTGCGGTCCGTGTCACGAAAGACATCAAAGTGACCGACTCGTTCAGCATCCCCGTATTCGGCGAAGTGGTCGGAAATCCATGTAGCCAGAAAGCCTATCTGGTGTTTGGATTAACACTGCGTCCTTGATTTATACTATTTTCCCCTCCCTCGCACACAACAGGGAAGGGGGAATAGCACATCACCATTTAAAACAAAATGTTCGAAAAGAAGAATTTTTATTATCAAAATGCTTGCATATTTATAATAAAATTAGTAATTTTGCAACTGATTTTAAAGAATTAAAAGCAATTTGATTATCAAAAGTGCAAAATAAAACCGATGAACACAAAATACATATTCGTCACAGGTGGTGTGGTTTCCTCGCTAGGTAAGGGAATTATTTCCGCCAGCATCGGCAAACTGCTGCAGGCACGCGGCTACAAAGTGACTATTCAGAAATTCGACCCGTACATCAACATCGATCCAGGCACACTCAACCCATACGAGCATGGAGAATGTTACGTAACGGTGGACGGAATGGAGACCGACTTGGACTTGGGACATTATGAACGGTTCACGGGCATACACACCACACGCGACAACTCCATTACAACGGGACGCATCTACAAGACGGTGATAGACCGCGAACGGCATGGCGACTACCTGGGCAAGACAATACAGGTGGTGCCACATATCACGGACGAGATAAAACGGAGGATGCTACGAAGCCTCCCACTAACCCCCTCCAAAGGGAGGGGGAACACAGGTTGTGCGGAATCTCCTCTCCCTTTGGAGGGGTCGGAAGAGAATCTCGATTTCGTGATAACCGAAGTGGGAGGCACTATCGGCGACATAGAGAGTGCGCCGTTTATGGAGGCTAACCGACAGTTGAGGTGGCAATTGGGACGCGATGCGGTGTGCGTTCATTTAACCTACGTACCATATTTGAAAGCTGCCGATGAGCAGAAGACGAAACCGACACAACATTCTGTGAAGGAACTGCAAAGTATGGGTATTCAGCCGGATATCCTTGTCCTCAGGACGGAACGCCACCTTGATGACCATTTGCGCATGAAGGTGGCGTCGTTTTGTAATGTGAATCTGGAGTGCGTGGTTCAGAGCGAGGACATGCCGAGCATCTATGAGGTGCCGGTGAGTATGCAGAAGCAGGGCTTGGACGCCGTCATCATGCGAAAGATCGGAATCCCTGTTGTCGAGACACCAGCCATGAAACCTTGGCATGACTTCCTCGACAAGCAGCGCAATGCCAGCCGCGAGGTACATATCGGACTAGTGGGGAAATACAATCTTCAAGATGCCTACAAGAGTATTCGTGAGAGTCTGAATCTGGCTGGTATCTACAACGACGTGAAGGCACGGCTGCACTTTATCAACAGCGAGGAAATCAGTCGCGACAACGTTAGTGAGAGACTTGACGGCATGGCGGGTATCATCATCTGCCCCGGCTTCGGACAGCGAGGCATAGAGGGCAAGATTATAGCGGCAGAATATACACGCACCAACGATATTCCTACCTTTGGTATCTGTTTGGGTATGCAGATAATGGTCGTGGAGTTTGCCCGCAATGTGTTGGGATATAAGGATGCCAACAGCCGCGAGATGGACGGGCAAACACCGCACAATGTCATCGACATCATGGAAGAGCAGAAAAGCATCACCCAGATGGGAGGCACTATGCGACTGGGTGCTTACGAATGCGAACTGAAGAAAGGAAGCCGCATCTATGAAGCATACGGCCATGAGGCTCTCATCAGCGAGCGCCATCGTCACCGCTATGAGTTCAACAACGCCTACAAAGAGGAATTCGAGGCGAAGGGAATGAAGTGCGTGGGTATAAATCCTTCCGCAAATCTGGTGGAAATTGTCGAAATACCTGACAAGCTCTGGTACGTCGGTACGCAGTTCCATCCGGAATATTCGTCAACAGTACTGCATCCACATCCGCTGTTCATGAGCTTTGTCAAGGAGTGTGCGGCAAATTCGTGTGATTCGTGAAATACGTGGTTAGAATATGGAACAGTTGAAGCATGAATGTGGCGTGGCGATGATTCGCCTGCTGAAGCCGCTGGACTACTACGAAAAGAAGTTCGGCACGTGGGCCTACGGATTCAACAAACTCTACCTGATGATGGAGAAGCAGCACAACCGCGGTCAGGAGGGTGCTGGTATCGCCTCCGTCAGCCTGACGGGCGAACCTGGCACTGAGTATATGTTCCGCAAGAAGGCGGAGGGCAAGGATGCCATCACTGAGATCTTTTCTCGTGTGACACAGTATATGGCCGGAGAACTGCTAATGGGTCATCTGCGCTATTCCACAACGGGCAAAAGCGGACTGACATTTGTGCATCCATTCCTGCGTCGTAACAACTGGCGCGCCAAAAACCTTTGTCTGTGTGGTAACTTCAACATGACCAACATAGACGAGGTCTTTCAGTTCCTTACTGAGCAAGGACAGTCGCCACGTATCTATGGCGACGCTTATATCACACTCGAACTAATGGGACATCGTCTTGACCGAGAGGTGGAACGGCTGTTTGAGGAAGCCAAGGCGAAGGGACTTGAAGGACTCGACATCACACGATATATCGACGACCATGTGGAGATGGCCAACGTGCTGCGGAAGACGATGGAGCGCTATGACGGCGGCTACGTGATGTGCGGACTGACGGGCAGCGGCGAGATGTTCAGCGTGCGTGACCCTGGGGGAATACGTCCGGCGTTCTATTACCGCGACGACGAAATCATCGCCCTTGCCAGCGAACGGCCTGTGCTGCAGACTACGTTCGGACTTCAATTTGAGGACATCAACGAGCTGAAGCCTGGCGAGGCCCTACTCGTGCGTCGCAACGGCGAAAGTCATCTGGAGCAGATTATTCCACCACAAAAGTTGAGCGCATGTAGTTTTGAGCGCATCTACTTCAGTCGTGGTTCCGACCGCGACATCTATCAGGAGCGCAAACGCCTTGGTGAGCAGTTGACTCCCTCCATCCTGAGAGCCATCGATGGCGATGTAGAAAACACCATTTTTTCATATATCCCCAATACCGCCGAGGTGGCCTACTACGGTATGACCGACGGTTTCCGTCAGCAGGGATACAACGTGCGGACGGAGAAGGTGGTGTGGAAAGACATCAAACTGCGCACATTTATCTCTGCCAACACAGAGCGTAACGACCTGGCTGCTCACGTCTATGACATCAGCTACGGATCGTTGCGACCCAATGAGGACAACCTTGTAATTATCGACGACTCAATAGTTCGTGGCACGACACTGCGCGAGAGCATATTTAAGATTCTCGACCGTCTGCACCCCAAGAAGATTGTGATGGTGTCGAGCTCGCCCCAGATCCGCTATCCGGATTATTATGGCATCGACATGGCCAGTCTGGAGGAGTTCTGCGCCTTCCGAGCCGTTATGGCTCTTGTCGAGGAGCGAGGCATGTGGCAGTTGCCTAACGATATCTATTTGGCCTGCAAGCGAGATCCACATTCAGAAAATCATGTCCGCGCAATTTATGAGTCCTTCACTGTCGAGGAAATTAATCAGAAGATTGTCGAGTTGTTGCGTCCAAAGGACATGTTAGCACCTGTAGAGCTGGTATTCCAAAGCATAGAGGGACTGCACAAGGCTTGTCCCAATCACCCAGGAGACTGGTATTTCACAGGTCATTATCCCACACCCGGCGGCACACGACTCGTCAACCAGGCATTTGTGAACTATATTGACAGCAAACAGAAACGATAAATCGTCGAATTGAAATGGAGCTCTCAGGAGATAATAAAAACTAATTTATAGAAGAACACTATACAATGAAGAGAGAAGCAAAATTAATACTCAGCGACGGCACCGTATTCTGCGGTTGGTCGTTCGGCTTTGAGACCGACACGACTGGAGAGGTGGTGTTTAATACTGCTATGACAGGTTACCCGGAGAGTCTGACCGATCCGAGCTATGCGGGGCAGATACTGGTAACAACATATCCGCTGATAGGCAACTACGGAATACCTGATACTGGAATCGCAGATGACGGACTACCGCGGTTTATGGAAAGTGAGCGAATCCATCCAAAAGCGATTGTCGTAGCAGATTATAGTGGACAATTCTCGCATTGGAACGCAAGGGAGTCGCTGGCCGCGTGGCTTAAACGCGAAAAGGTTCCTGGAATATCTGGGATAGACACACGCCGACTGACTAAGGTGCTCCGCGAGCATGGTGTGATGATGGGAAGAATAAGCCTCAACCCCGTCTTCTCTCCAAATGGCGGAAAAAGTCACGACTCTCAGGACTACGGCTCGGTGAACTGGGTGGAGAAGGTAAGTTGCAAAGAAGTAATTACATACAATCATGGTGCCGGCAGGCGGGTAGTCCTTGTGGATTGCGGCGTGAAGGCTAATATTATCCGCTGTCTGATTAGACGAGGTGTAGAGGTGGTTCGCGTTCCCTGGGACTATGATTTCAACCAGTTGGATCTCTCAAACGGGTCAAGCGGCAAGGCCGCTTACGACGGGCTGTTCTTGGCAAACGGCCCTGGTGACCCGGAACAATGTGGCAAGACTGTGGAGCACATACGCACTTTCCTGAGCAACAAAGAGGTTAGGCCGTGCATGGGCATCTGCTTGGGAAATCAACTGCTGGCTCGTGCTGCCGGAGCCAAGACGTATAAGTTGAAATATGGTCATCGCTCTCACAACCAGCCGGTTCGTGAAGTGGGTACAGAGCGTTGCTTTATCACGTCGCAGAATCACGGCTATGCTGTGGACGACTCGACGTTGCCATGCGATTGGGAACCGCTGTTTATAAACATGAATGACGGCTCAAACGAAGGCATACGCCACAAGACAAATCCCTGGATGTCGGCACAGTTTCACCCTGAGGCATGTAGCGGTCCGACCGATACTGAATGGTTGTTTGATGAATTTGTAAAAATGTTGGGATGATGGAGAGAAAAGAGCGAAAAAAGGTATTGCTTCTGGGGTCGGGGGCATTGAAGATTGGTCAGGCCGGCGAGTTCGACTATTCGGGTGCACAGGCACTGAAAGCCCTGAAAGAAGAGGGCATCCACTCAGTGCTTATCAACCCTAACATTGCCACGGTACAGACATCAAAAGACGTGGCGGATACTGTGTATTTCCAGCCCGTTACACCAGAGTTTGTGGAGCTCATAATCGAGAAGGAGCGCCCCGACGGTATTTTCTTGTCGTTCGGTGGACAGACTGCCCTGAACTGCGGTGTGGAACTGTATGAGAAAGGGGTGCTGGCGAAATACGGTGTAGAGGTGCTGGGTACCCCTGTTCAGGCCATCATTGACACAGAGGACCGCGACCTGTTTGTGAAGAGGCTTGACGAGATTGGCGTGAAGACCATCAAGAGCGAAGCCTGCTCTTCTGTAGAGGAAGTACAAAAAGCGGCACATGAGCTGGGATTTCCCGTGATATTACGTGCCGCATACGCCCTCGGCGGTCTCGGCAGCGGTTTCTGCGACAACGACGAGGAACTGATGGCACAGGCAGAAGAAGCCTTCTCGTTCTCGACGCAGGTGTTGGTGGAGAAATCGCTGAAAGGCTGGAAAGAGATTGAGTATGAGGTTGTGCGCGACCGGTTCGACAACTGCATCACCGTGTGCAACATGGAAAACTTCGATCCGCTGGGCATCCATACGGGCGAGAGTATCGTGGTGGCTCCCTCGCAGACACTTTCAAACAGCGAATATCATAAGCTGCGTGCGCTGGCCATCAAGATAATCCGGCATATCGGCATCGTGGGCGAATGTAACGTGCAATATGCTCTTGATCCCAACAGCGAGGACTATCGTGTCATCGAGGTCAACGCCCGTCTGTCGCGCTCATCGGCATTGGCATCGAAGGCTACAGGCTATCCATTGGCGTTTGTTGCGGCAAAGCTGGGACTCGGCTACGGGCTCTTCGACCTAAAGAACAGCGTCACCAAAACGACCTCCGCCTTCTTCGAACCGGCCCTTGACTATGTGGTGGTAAAAATTCCGCGTTGGGATCTCACGAAGTTCCACGGAGTGAAGCGTGAACTCGGCTCGTCAATGAAAAGTGTGGGCGAGGTGATGGCCATCGGACGCACATTTGAGGAGGCGCTTCAGAAAGGACTGCGCATGATTGGCCAAGGCATGCACGGATTCGTAGAAAACCACGAAATCAAGATTCCCGACATCCAGAAATCTCTGCATGAGCCGACCGACACGCGTATCTTCGTTGTATCCAAAGCGTTGAATTTGGGCTACACTGTTGAGCAGATCCATCAGTTGACAATGATTGACCGATGGTTTTTGCAGAAGCTGAAGCACATCGTCGATATTGATCAACAATTAAAGGAGAACAGCCTTATATCTGAGGTCTCGCAATATATGGAGCCCAGCGAATTTATGGAATATCTGAGGTCGCCGGAGATATATCAGCTCTTACGAGCTGCAAAGATCTACGGTTTCTCCGACTTCCAGATAGGTCGTGCGATAGGTTTGGAGGATCGTATGAAGATGGAGCAGGCTGGTCTGACCATTCGCAAATGGCGCAAGGCACTCGGCATCCTCCCCTCTGTCAATCAGATAGACACTCTCGCGGCAGAATACCCTGCCCAAACCAATTACCTATATTTGTCATACATTTAAGGGTAGTTCTATAAATTAGCTTTAGACGATTTATAGTTTATTAGCGAGCAGGTTGGTTCTTGCAGCCGCAGAAGCATAGCGAGCTATGGTTCAAGGCTGGAAGGACGAAGATGCCGCTAAGAAACGTAAAGCGTCGAAGTGAAATAGAGTGCCCAAGAGATAGTGAAAACTAATTTATGGAAGTACCCTAAAAATAAAATGATTATGTGTGGAATCGTAGCAATATTGAATGTTAAAGAGCATACACAAGCTCTTCGTAAGAAAGTTGTAGTTGATCAAGAACAGAGCCAAACTTGTTTGAGCTCTGCCAAGAGTGAGAAACTCCTGGGAGATTTACGCCTCAAAGCGTTAAAAATGAGTCAGAAAATCCGCCATCGCGGACCTGACTGGAGTGGTATTTACTGTGGTGGCTCAGCCATCCTGGCCCATGAACGGTTGAGCATCGTTGACCCGGAGAGTGGCGGACAACCGTTGTACTCACCAGACCGTAAGCAGGTGCTGGCTGTAAATGGCGAAATCTATAACCATCAGGAAATACGTCGCCTATTTGCTGGACGCTATGAGTTTCAGACGGGTTCAGACTGCGAAGTTATCCTTGCTCTTTATCACGAGAAGGGTATCAACTTTCTTGAAGAGCTCAATGGTATCTTTGCCTTTGTTCTCTACGATGAGGAACGAGATGAGTTCCTGATAGCCCGCGACCCCATCGGCGTAATACCTCTTTATATCGGCTACGATAACGACGGGACATTGTATGTCGCCTCAGAGTTGAAAGCATTAGAGGGACAATGCGACAAATACGAGCCTTTCCTACCTGGTCATTATTATTGGAGCAAAGAGCCTGGTATGAAACGTTATTACAAGCGTGACTGGTTTGAATATGTAGCCGTGAAAGACAATCCTGCTTCTGCCTGCGCCATCCATGATGCCCTGACAGATGCTGTCAAGCGTCAGCTGATGTCCGATGTGCCATACGGTGTGCTGCTTTCGGGCGGTCTCGATTCCTCTGTCATATCTGCAATTGCCGAGAAGTTCTCAGAGCATCGCATTGAGGACGATTCGAAGACCAAGGCTTATTGGCCCCGTCTGCATTCATTTGCCGTGGGACTTAAAGGTGCCCCGGATCTTGCCAAGGCAAAGATGGTGGCCGACCATATCGGTACAGTCCACCACGAAATCAACTACACCATTCAGGAGGGACTGGATGCCATCAGCGACGTCATCTATTTCATTGAGACCTACGATGTCACTACAGTCCGCGCATCTACGCCGATGTACCTGTTGGCGCGAGTCATAAAGTCGATGGGCATCAAGATGGTGCTCAGCGGTGAGGGGGCTGACGAGATTTTCGGTGGTTACCTCTACTTCCACAAGGCTCCTGATGCAAAGGCATTCCATGAAGAGACCGTCCGCAAATTAAGCAAGCTCTATCTCTACGACTGCCTCCGCGCCAACAAGAGCCTTTCGGCATGGGGAGTAGAGGGACGTGTGCCATTCCTCGATAAGGAGTTCCTCGATGTCGCCATGCGCACCAATCCAGAGGCCAAGATGTGTCCTGGACAGACGATGGAGAAGAAAATTGTGCGTGAAGCCTTTGCCGACATGCTGCCAGCCGAAGTCGCATGGCGACAGAAGGAGCAGTTCAGTGACGGTGTTGGATACTCCTGGATTGACACCCTGAAGCGAATCACCTCTGAGGCTGTTTCCGACGAACAGATGGCCCATGCGGCCGAGCGCTTCCCCATCAACCCGCCAAAGAACAAAGAGGAATACTACTATCGCAGCATCTTCGCCGAGCATTTCCCCAGCGACTCTGCCGCTAAAAGCGTACCATCTGAAGCCTCTGTCGCCTGTTCGACAGCCATCGCCCTCGAATGGGATGCTGCCTTCAAGGGAATGAATGACCCCAGTGGACGAGCCGTCAAAGGGGTTCACAAAAAGGCGTATTAGTGATTTTCAGAAGTTCAGTGTCACACCTGCTAAGACAGAGGTGCCGGGAGTGCGGTAGCCGTAGAAGAGGTCGTACTTCTGGTTGAGCAGGTTGTCGGTCTTGCAGAACACAGATGTGTGGAAGGGCACAAGCGAGCTTGGGAGGTCATATGTCACAGATGCCGACAAGTCTGTGGTTGTTGGTCGCTTGTATTCGCTCCACTTGTCTTTTGCGAACGTCTCTATTTTAAACTCAGCACCGACTTTCAATCCCCTCACGGGTTGCACCGTAGCTGCTGCGTCGAGTTGAAGCTCCGGTCTCCAAGGCAGGTGGTTGTGGAATATGCTGTTGTCCTCAATTCCCCAGCTGTTGTATGTTCCCGCCGCACTGAATGTAAAGAAGTCGCGGAGGTTGTAGTTTGCCTCAGCTGTAAAATGCAGGCGCGAGCCGTCGGCGGCGAAGATGTCGCTCTTTATCAGCGGATTGACATCCGTGACGATTGTCTGTGGAGCCGCATAGTATAGCTCAGCTCGGTTCTCTGTGATATCAAATCCAGCATAGAACTTTGTGAACCACTGCTCGTTGATTTTCCATTTCACTCCGAGGTTGGACACCAACTGGTTGAACTGTGAAGGCAGCTGAGCGGCAGGAACTCTCCAATAAGGAGTCATAGAGTTGAACTGGAAGAAGTCGTTGAGGACCGCGCCTCCGGTTGCCTCCGCAAACAGTTCTATTTGCGGATCAAGCGCATAGCTTGCCTTGACATCTGGAGCGACATGGAATTTCTTGTTAGTTCCGCCCATAAAGTTGAGCAACACGCCCACATGTATCGACAGCTCGTCGTTCTTGTAGTTGTAGAACGGCTTGATGTCGAATGAGCTCTGGTTTTTATACCCCGTCTTGTCATAGGTCAGTGCCATTGCTTTCAGTTCCAGACCGGCCTTGCTCTGGCTGTCCAGCTCATATTCGGCAGTCGCGTTGGCCTCAAAGCGGTTCTCGTGGTGGGTGTCTTTTGGCAAGGGTTGTCCTGTGAGCGGGTCCTCCGGGTGGTTGCCTCTTGAGAAATGCTTGTAGTTGATACCCCCGTGTAGTACAAAGTCTCCCAGTTCGAAACGTGTGATGTCTGCCCCTGTGTTGAAAATGAAATTATGCTGCTTGTCGGTTGTCAACGCATGCGGCAGATGCTGGAAGTTATACACCTGGTTCTCCGCTCCGGCATGTATAAGGAGTGAGGAGTTGGTGTCAAGCCTGTGCTCGAAGAGTCCGTTCACCTGCGTCGAATAGTAACGCTGCATCCATTTTGTGTGCTTGTCGTATAAGAACGGTGCTTTCTGCTTATGACCTCGAAGTGCCACGTCGATATTGACAATGTCATTATCGCTCATATCCCATCCGTAGGCTCCACGAGCCACGACACGACCGCCGTTTCCAGCTCCGAGTGTCACAAAATTTTTGTGCTCGCCAGCCTCTTTGACCGCAGAGTCCTCTGCTTTGGCCGGTTGGAAAACATAGGAGTTTGTGGGTTTTGGGTCTGTGGCATATTCCACATCGTAGTGCTTCACCTGTGTGCTCTCAGCTTGTGGCAACACATTGAGTTTACTTGCGTCCTTCACAGTGGGTTGATAATCGCTTTCCACCTCCACGGTGTTGTTCAGCTGGGCTGAGGCGCAAACGGGCAGTAGTGCAATGGCAGATATGATAATTTTTTTCATTATGGTATATTTATATATATATGTTTGTGGTTTAGTTCCTCAAGATTTTTGCAGTTGTTTATTTGTTCAGTCTCTGGTTAATCATCTGGTTGATTTCCTCGTTCTCAGAATAATTATTCTTCAGCGAAAGCAAATACTCCCGGGCTTCTATGTCTCGGTCTGTCTTGCTGTAGATATCAGACAGGAGTATGAATGCTCTTGCGAGCCAATAAGGATAAGTGGTACCCTCGTCGATAAATTTGTCGAGTCGGCTTTCCGCCTCCGTATATTGTCCTCCATTATAAAGAATTTGGCAAAGCTCCACTGTAGCTTGAGCTCCATAGACTGTGACGTGGTCTTCCGACAACCTCCTGTAAGTGTCTGCCGCTCCTGCCGTATCACCAGTCTGAGCCCTCTGATGGGCTCTTATGAGCATGGCCTGCGAGATGCGTTCCGGTGACACCTTGCTGTTGCTGTCAAGAATTTTGTCGGCGAAATAAAGTGTGAGGGTAGAATCTCCTGCTTTCTCGGCACATTCGAGTCCTGACGCCAATGCCTTGGCCTTTGTGTCCTCCGACATAGTCTGTTGCTCAATTTGTGCATAGTATTGGGCGGCCTTTATATAATCCTCCTCTGCCTTAGCCATGACAGCAGCGTTCTCCAGCATCTCATCAAACTCCTCGGTGGTCAACGCGCGGCCGGCTTTCTCTGCTATGGCTGCATATTCGTTCACCCTTCCTTGCGATGTAAATATCTGTTTCAGGCTTTCCAAAGCCTCTGCCGCCTCACGGGTGTCTTTATATTTGCTGATGACAGTCTCATACTGATTTATAGCAGCCTCTGTGTCGCCGCTCTCTTTGTGGATGGCGGCAATCTCGTTCATGGCTCTGCGGGCGTTTGTGCTCGACGGATATTTGTCGATGAGCTGCCTGAACGATTTTAGTGCGTTTTCGCTGTCGCCGCTCAGCACATAGGCACGCCCTTGCTCAAACAGTGCGTTGTCGGCATATTCCGAGTTTGTATATGAACTCTCTAATTGTGAGAGAAGCTCCACTTTCTTGGCATAATCACCTCTCAGTCCGCTTATGATGGCCAGTTGAAGGAGCGAGTAGTCTCCGTGGGTGGCGTGAGTACTGAGCGACTGCCTGTAGGCTGTCTCAGCTCCGTTGAAATCCCTCTGTGTGAAGAGACAGTCGCCGATGCGGTTGTAGGCGTCAGCTTTGAGGTTGGCGCGCTCCCCTCCCCCAGCCTTCTGGGATTCAGAGATAAAGCTTCTGAATTGTCCGAGCGCCTTGGAGTACTGCCGTCCTTTAAACTGAATATATGCCGATCCGTAGTATGCCAATGCCCTGTTCATGGTGTTGCGTCCGTCACGCAGATAATAGTTATAGTCTGTTGCAGCAGACTTGAGGTCTCCCAAGCGGTATTCCGCCTCCGCTTTCCAGAACACAGCCTCGGGGTTGGTTTTGGTTGCATGGCTCTCGGTCATGAATTGTTTGGCCTTGTTGTAGTCGCCATTTGCGAAGTGTTGGATTCCTATGTTGTAGAGCACTTTCTGCTTTGCGTCGATGATGTCGGGCGAGGGATGACTTATCCTGTTGATTGACTGTAGTGCGGCGTTGTAGTTCTTCGTTGTGAAATACACTTCGCTGAGGTGTTGTGCCACGGTTGAGGAGTATCTCGAGCCCGGATATTTGTTAAGGAACTGCTCAAAGGCCTGCACAGACTCTCCGAATCCCATCTCCGCTCCCTGATGGAGCGTGAGAGCATAATTGTATGCCGCCTCTTCCTGCACGGCGGAGTCTGCAGTCATGTTTGCTGCGAGTTGGAATGCGATTCCAGCCTGTTTCTTGTTACCTGTGGCAATATATGCCTTTCCTGCGTTGAGCCATGCGCTCTGTGCCATAACATCGGATGCCGTGCCTGCACTGCGGCTCAATGTCTTTGCCGCCTCAGGAAACTGGCGTGTGCGGAAAAGGCTCATACCCAGTTTGTAGAGGGCTGTACGCTTTGATGTGTCGGCTGATGAGTCATAAGCGGAGAGCGTCTCAACAGCCTCGTCGTATCGTCCCATGTCATAGCTGGCTTCTCCGGAGATACGTTTTGCCTCGTCTGCCAAACGTTTGTCGCCATCGCTGGCGGCGGTCCAACCTTGCAATGTGTTTAGTGCCACCTGGGGCTGCCCTGTCAGCAGGTAGCAGTCAGCAAGATACACGGGCGCAGTGGAACGATACCGCTTTGAGCCGCTCACCTGAGAGAACTGGCTGGCTGCTGTTGCATAGTCACCCTGTGCATATTTGGTGTATGCGGAGTAATAGGTTATGTCTTCACTGTGATAGGGACTCTCTTTGATGTCGTCCAGCTTTTGCTGCGCTGTAAGGTAGTCACCTGTCTCTATATATGCCACCGCTCCGTAGAGCTGAGCCTCCACTTTCTCAAACTCAGGAAGGTTGTCGGTCTGTTCCGGGCTGAGCGAGTTATATATTGAGAAAGCCTCTGAATAGTTATGCTGCCTTACCAGAAGGTTGGCTTTCATCACCTTGAGACGGGTATTGTCGGGGTGCACCGGGTTCGCTTCGAGCCATTGGCTTATACGCTCCAGCGTTCCTGGATTGTCAAGTCCATAGTCATTTATCAGAGCCTCAGACGTGGTTGAAGCTTGAAGATTTTTTGACCCATAGAAGAATCTGTCGCCTGTAAGTCTATGGGCTTCCCAAGCCTCTTGAGCCTGAATGTCAGCACACAAAGTCGCTGCAATAGCGGAAATGGCTATTAGAATTTTTCGCATATTTCAAATATTTATGATAATCTTTTAGATTGCATTAAGATAGTCGTTTACTGTCTGTCGTATGGATTTCAGCCCGAATCGGGATGGATCGACCTCTTCGGTTGGCATCCAAAAGCACGATGCCACGTCATCGGATGCCTTGAGCTCCACAGACGATGGTATTGTGATTTTGAACATTGAGTCGCATGTGCGTATCTCAAAGCCCGAATAGACGTATGTGCTGTCATATGAGCGCATATATTCTATTGAGCACAGCCCTTCGTCAGAAAGTTTTTTCAGGTCTATGCCCGTCTCTTCCCCGACTTCCCTCACGATGGCTTCCTCTGCACTCTCCCCGGGATCGACAAATCCTCCGATGAGGTCGAGTGTACCTTTGCATGGCTCATCACCCCTGATTCCTACAAGCATCTCCCCCCGCTCGTTGGTTATGATGGCTGCACATGCCGCGGCGGCATTGTAGTAGAACACAAATCCGCAAGCAGGACAGACGCGCGACTTGAAGTCGTGGTCGGAAAAACCCGATGAGCCACATACGGGACAGAACCGGAATTTATCAAGATATCCCATCGTTCAGGGTAGCCAATGAATTAATTTGTCATTTCTATATGCAAAGATATGACTTTTATTTGAGTAAAAGGGCAGTGATTCTCTTTTTTCGTATCTTTTAACTATAGTTTATAGATTTTTTTGTAACTTTGCACCGGAATCTAAATATCCAGATGATAAAATCCCTACATATTGAGAATTATGCCCTGATTAGCAAACTCGATATTGAGTTTCATGGTGGGTTTTCGGTAATCACCGGCGAGACAGGCGCCGGAAAATCTATTATTCTCGGTGCGATAGGGTTGCTGAAAGGTCAACGCGCAGACATGCGCTCAATCAAAGATGGCGCCCACCGATGTGTTGTAGAGGCTCTTTTTGATGTAAGCAGATATGACCTCTCCTCTTTTTTTACTGATAACGACTTGGACTTCGACGGATCGGAGTGCATCATCCGCAGGGAGTTGACATCATCAGGTAAAAGCCGTGCTTTCGTCAATGACACTCCTGTAAGCGCATCTCTGCTCAAAGATTTGGGCGACCGCCTTCTCGATGTCCACAGTCAGCACCAGAACCTGCTCCTGAACAAGGAGGATTTTCAAATCAACACCCTTGACATAATCGCATGCGACACGGATTTGCTTACCAAATACCAGTCCGCTTACAGCCATTTACGCGATACGGAGCGTAAACTTCAAGAAGTCCGGACGGCTTCGGAGCAAAACGCGAAGGACGCCGATTACTGGAGGTTTCAGTATGAACAGCTGGATAATGCCAATCTTGATGACGACAACGAGCAAGAGAGCCTGGAGAGTGAGTCTGAGATGCTGGAACACGCAGAGGAGATAAGGACTGCGTTGTTCACCTCTCACGGAATAATCGACGGTTCTGAATTGTCGGACTCGCAGGATAGTGTTCTGGATATGCTCAAACGCGCGTCACAGGCACTTGCCTCTGTCGCTTCACGATATGAAGGCGCTGCAAAGTTGGCTGAACGTATCGATTCTTGTCATATCGAGCTTAAGGACATTGCCGACGAGACCGCTTCTTGCCTTGACCAGGTTGAGGCAGACCCCGTCAGGCTTCAAGAGGTCGATGACCGCCTTAACTTGATTTATACCCTTGAGCGCAAACACAACTGCGACAGTATCTCCGAGCTGAAAAGAATAAGAGACGAATATGCTGAAAAGATAGATGCGGTTGACAACAGCGACGAGCGTATCAGTATTCTGGAAAAAGAGCGTGAGGCAGCGTTGAAAGAAGCCGTGGCTCTGGCCCGCACACTTACAGAATCCCGCACACAGGCTGCAAGGGAGGCGGAGGCTCTTATGACCGGCAGTCTCAAAGAATTGGGAATGCCCAACGTGAGATTCGTAATCAGCATGACATCCGATACACAGGTGCTCCACAGCAAAGGGGCAGACCACGTGGCTTTCTTGTTTTCAGCCAATAAGAACTCTACCCTGCAAGACCTGTCGAAAGTGGCATCGGGCGGTGAGATCGCACGTGTCATGTTGTCACTTAAGTCGCTTATCGCCAAGGCTGTGAAACTTCCAACAATCATCTTCGACGAGATTGACACAGGAGTGTCGGGGCATATAGCTGAGAAGATGGCACAGATTATGGAGTCCATGGGGCGTGAAGGGCGACAGGTAATCAGCATCACACACCTTCCTCAGATTGCAGCTCTTGGCTCACGTCACTACAACGTTTACAAACAAGACACCGATGAGTTTACCGAGACACACATAAAAGAGCTTAGCATGGATGAGCGTACTGAGGAATTGGCACACATGCTCAGCGGCTCTGAGATTACACCGGCCGCAATAGAAAACGCAAGAGCGTTACTTGGCAGAGTCTCACACAATTAAGAACTGTAAAAAAACACGATAAAGACAATGAAAAAATTTATTTTATCACTGATAATATCACTCGCTGCCGTTGGTATGTCCGCACAGGAGGCACCCGCACCGAAGTGGGTATCCAAAGCGCAGAAATCCGTCTATTCTGTCCTGACATACAACGACAAAAACGAGCTGTTGCATGAGGGCACTGGATTTGCGGTTACTGACAATGGGATTCTCATATCCGACTATGACACGTTCAAGGGTGCATACAGCGGAGTGGCAGTCGATGCGGGCGGCACTAAGCACAATGTGGAGCGCATACTCGGAGCCAACGACCTTTATGGACTGGTCAGGTTCAAAATCGCACAAGCCAAGACCTCTCCTCTCACACTTGCCGGATCACAGAGCGCACAGGCCGGCTCCACCGTATATGCCTTGGGTTATACCAAAGGAAAGGTGAATGTGGTGCAGAAATCCACCGTGGCAAAGAAAGAGGTTGTGGACAGCTTGTATAACTATTTCAGCATGAACAGCGCGTTCGACGGCAAGCAGCAGGGAAAGGGACTGTTTACCACAACAGGTGAGTTCCTTGGGATAATAATGTCAACCGTTAACGGAAAAAGTGGAGCCATCGACGGCAAGATGGGCAAGGAGCTCACTCTTGCCGCTCTCCAGAACCGTAGTCAGTCGCTTGCCTATAACAACATCTTCATAAAGAAGGGTATTCCTGAGACAGCTGAGGAGGCGCTGATTTATCTGTATATGAAATCGAGAACCGCCGGAAACGACGAGTACATGGATCTCGTAAACCTTTTCATTAACACATTCCCCGACAACGCCCAAGGATATCTTAGACGCGCCACCCCACTCATTGACCTTCACCGGTTTGACGAGGCAGACCAGGACTTGCAGACCTACCTGTCCAAGGCACAGGACAAGAATCAGGCACATGCCGACATAGCAAAGACCATATACTCCAAGTTGGTTTACATGCCGGAGCCAGCCTACGACAAGTGGACATACGCCGTGGCATTGGAACATGTCGATAAAGCGATCGAAGGCATGAGACCAGAATCGGAGGCGGAGAAAAACGAGGAAATGAAAGTATTGAAGACTAACACTTTATATGAGACTATCCTGTTGAAGGCTCAGATGCTGTCTTCGAGCGGCGACCACCGCGCTGCCATATCCATATATGACGAGATTAACACCAGCCCCTACAAAGCTCCTGCAACATTCCTGGCTTCCAGCCTTGAGCACGGGGCGGCAGGCGACAGCACCGACATACAGATTGCCTTGCTGGACTCAGCCATAGCACAGTTTCCCGACAGCCTTCCCTTGGAGGCAGCCGGCTACGTGATGAGCCGTGCCAAGCTATACGAACAAAGCGGACAGTTCAGGAAGGCTGTGTCGGACTACAACCTGTTTGAGCAGTTGAACAACAACAATGTGAGACATACCTTCTACTACGACCGCAGCCAGGTTGAGCTTCGCGGAAAGATGTACCAACAGGCTTTGAACGACATCAACAAAGCTGTTGAGATTGCGCCCACTGTGCCGCTTTACTGGGTTGAGAAAAGCGCCATGCACTTGAGGGTAAACCAGATTGACGAATGTATAGCGGCTGCGGAAAAATGCATCTCGTTGTCTGAGAAGTATCCCGATGCCTATAGAATCCTGGGATATGCTCAGATACAGAAAGGCGACAAGCAGTCGGCAAGAAAAAATCTGGAGAAGGCAAAAGAGCTGGGCGACGAGTCGGCTCAGGAAATTATGGACAAATACCTGTGATAGATGGATCATTCGATATTGACAAACTCAGTTGACAGACTTGCCGACATAAGCACTCTGTCAAAGCTGTTCGACAAGGACACGCGTGTGTTCAGAATGCCGTCTGAGCATGTGCTTTCAGAAATCATCGATATAGCTCGTGACATTATATTCCCATACCACTATGGAGAAACACCTGTATATGCCGACACCCTCAAATATTATATAGGCGTGAGGGTTGACCGCCTGTCTCGACTTCTCAAAGAGCAGATTGCGATAAGCCTCCAATATGACGAGGAGGTGTGCATGAACTGCAAGGGAAGGGCTGAGGAGATCACATCACAGTTTATCGCATGCCTACCAAGTCTGAGAGCTATCCTCACTACCGACGTTGTCGCGGCGTTCAACGGCGACCCCGCGGCAAAAAGCAACGGTGAGATTATTGCATGTTACCCGGCAATAAAGGTCCTGACGAACTACAGAATCGCCCACCAGCTGCTGCTTCTTGGAGTACCGCTCATTCCGAGGATGCTCACAGAGATGGCACATTCAGAGACGGGAATCGACATACACCCAGGAGCGACAATAGGAGAGTCGTTCACAATAGACCACGGAACCGGTGTGGTTATTGGCGAGACATGCGTGATTGGCAAGAATGTCAAGCTGTATCAGGGCGTAACGCTCGGCGCAAAAAGCTTCCCGCTCGACGAAAACGGAAACCCGATCAAGGGTATTCCAAGACATCCTATTTTGGAGGACAATGTGGTTGTTTACTCCAACGCCACGATTCTGGGACGAATCACCATAGGACAAGGAGCAATCATCGGCGGCAATATCTGGGTGACAGAGGACGTTCCGCCAGGATGCTCCGTAATACAGGGAAAATCATCAAGAAAACAATAACAATCAAGAAGTATAATACAATAACACCATGGATTTTAAGATAATAGCAAAGACATTTCAGGGTCTTGAAGAAGTGCTCGCCAAAGAAATCACAGAGCTAGGTGCCGACAACATCGAGATTGGTAACCGTATGGTCAGCTTTACGGGTGACCAGGAAATGCTCTACAGGGCTAATTTCTGCCTTCGCACTGCTGTGAGGGTGTTGAAGCCTATAAAGGAGTTCACTGCCACCGACGCCGACGAGGTCTATGATGTGGTTAGGAAAATGCCCTGGGAGGATTTTATGGATGTGAAGAACACGTTTCTCGTGGATTCCGTGGTGTTCAGCGACGACTTCCGCCATTCCAAGTTCGTGGCCTACAGGGTTAAAGACGCTATTGCCGACTACTTCAGAGAGAAATGTGGTGAGAGGCCCAATGTAAGCATAAGCAACCCTGATTTCAGGATTAACGTGCATATAAGCGAGCGCCAAGTCAGCATCTCACTTGACAGTTCCGGCGAGAGCCTTCACAAGCGCGGCTACCGCACCGGCTCTGTCGCAGCTCCTTTGAACGAGGTTCTGGCAGCAGCACTTATAATGATGAGCGGATGGAAATGCGACTGCGACCTGATCGACCCGTTCTGCGGCTCAGGCACAATATTGGTTGAGGCCGCTCTCATCGCCCGCAACATCTATCCGGGCGTGTTCCGCGAGGAGTTTGGATTCGAGAGGTGGAAAGATTTCGATCCTGACTTGTTGGAGCGTATATATAATGACGACAGCAACGAGCGTGAGTTCGATCACATGATATACGGATACGACATCAACCGTCAGGCTGTGTCCATCGCCACCGAAAACGTGAGGTCGGCTGGAGTAAGCAAATGTGTTGAGGTGGAGCAGCAGGACTTCTATGAGTTTGAGAAGCCTCGCAACAAGTCTCTCATCATTACCAACCCTCCCTACGGCGAGCGTATCACCACCGACGACATCTTGGATCTCTACAACACAATAGGCTCGCGGCTGAAGAAATATTTTGCCGGCAACGACGCATGGATCCTTAGCTCTCACGAGGAGTGCTTCGTGGCAATCGGCCTGAGACCGTCAACCAAGATTGCCATCTACAACGGCTCAATACCTTGCGAGTTCCGCCGCTACCAGTTCTTCGACGGCTCACTTAAGGATCGCAGGGAAGAGGGTTTGGACATAAAGACCGACGAGGAACGCAGACGCAACCTCAAGTTTAAGCCATACAAAGCCAAGGAGGAGGGTGATTTCGACGGCCACAGCTGGCGTGGCAGCCGTGACGACGAGCATTATTTCCGCTCACGCCCCGACAAGCAGAACAGTTGGCAGGGTAAGGACAGAAAGCCGGCCCGTCCTGACCGAGGTGAATGGAATGAGCGTGAGCGTGGAGAACGTGGAGAGCGAGGCGGACGCAACGAGCGTTTTTCCCGGTTTGACAACGACCGTGACGGAAGAAGAGACGACCGCGTCAGAAGAAGAGACGACCGCAATGGCAGGTTTGACCGGACTGACAAGCCGCGTGAGGAGTTCAAGCCGCTGTTTGAGGGCGATTTTGACCACCGTGTGGATCGCCACAGTTTCAAGTGGGGCGACAGAAATAAAGACCGTAGGGACTAATAATGTGAAGAGTAGAGTTCCAGTGCGAACTTGCAGCCTATGGCGTTGTAACGTCCGTTCATGAACGACACATATCCGGCAAAAGAGAAGGCCTTGGTGGCGAATCCATAACCCACTTCCGAATAGGGGTGGAAATCCTCCACCACAAGGTTGTTGATATATATCCGCTCCATACGTATATGGCTTCCGACAGACGGAATCCAAGACAGCAGAAACAGCGGTGACTCGTAGGTCACGTTGCTTCGTATGTAGAAGTCGCTGGCGTTGTACCAACGTCGGTCAATCAACTGGAAGTCGCTGGTCCAGCGGTCGTTCCAGTGCTCTTGTAGGTTGTTCTCTCGGAATTTGTTGTAGTCGAGAAAGCGGTTGCGGTTGTTAAACAGGTAGCATCCGCCTCCAAGACGAAGCGAGACGGTGCGCAGTTGTCTCAACGGGATTTTCCAAGTCAAGTCGGTCTCCTGCTTGCCATATGAGTTGTCGCCACCCATCACGTTCATGATTCCCTGCTCGTAATTAAAATTGAAGGTCGGACCGCCTTTCCATAACCTCTGCGTCCACTCTATGTAGGGAGCGAAGGTATAATTAGTCTTTTCTTTCTCGCCGTCGTTGAAATCCTCATATCCCTTGAGCGGAGAACGGCGGTAGAATTTTATACCTGTGTTGAGACGGTTGCTACTTTTGAAAGAGTATTGATAGTCAAGACGCACCTGCAGGTTACGGAAATATTTTAGCGACAATGTGTCGAAATCAATATTTTGTTTGTCCGACACACGTTTCAACTCATATTTGATACCTGTGCTGCTGATGGGGTCGGTATTTCTCATGTTGGCACTTATATGGGCGTTGTGTCTGAGATTGAAATCCCAAACCAAAGGCAGCTCAAAATAATATTGTTTCCTGCGGAAATTGTATGCCCCGGCAGGTGAGAAGGTGATGGCGGAGTTTGGGCCGGGCCTTACCACCGCCTGGCTCTTGATGCGGTAAATAACTCCCTTTGTTGATGAGTGTATCAGCTGCATAGGGTCAATAAGCGGCGTGAGGTTTATGTCTGCACCGGCGATGTTGGTTGACTGACGGCGGAAAAGCTGCCTGCCATAGTCTGTCAACACATTACGACCCTTCTTGATTTTCTGTCCTAATCCGGATAAGGAATCATTGGCAACACGCACGCTGTCGAAGCGGGCATAGACGTTTTCTTCGTCTGGAGAAAGAGGGTAAGGACGTAATTTCTCAACCGACTTACGGTCTTGGAGGGATTGGATGGTGTCGGGCAACGAGAGCCCCAGCTCGTAGGTGTTTTCGTAGTTGATGTCCACCTTGTTCCAAAGAAAACGCATGCGTGAGTGGATGTCACAACGTTTTGGAAGCAGCAGCGCCGCAGCTTGTCCGCATGTGTCGGCCAGCGCCACGGTGCCGTCGTTCATCTCAATGTTGAACTGAAGCTTATACATTCGGAAGTTGCATTTGAAATCGGTGGAGAGGATATGTCCTGATTTTGGATTTACCAGAGCCCTGCCCTTAATGAGTTGTGGATTTTTTATGCGTGGGGTAAACGTCAGCTCCACATTTTCACCTGCTTCCTGCATTTTGTATTTGTACAGACGACGGTTGTCACGGTGAAACGGTGAAAAGACATACGACTTGAATATCGTGGAGTTATAGATGTATGGTGTGAGGTATTTTGTCAAGTCGGGCAAGTTTCGTGAACCGCTCTTTGTGAGAGTGTAAGAGTTAGCCAGCACCTTTGAGTCCGTGCGGTCGCCTTCAAAGAAGGTCACCCGGTTGACCGACTCGCCGAGCATCTTGCGACCTCCTGTCAGCAACACATCTACCTTCGGAACGAAAAACATGGCGATATTACGGCGCTTCACATCCACATTGTATTTCATGTAGGCGTCGGAGCACACAGAATCGGGCAATTGACCCTGGGCGTCACGAAATCCGTATATTGCATTAAGAACGTCAGGCAGTGAATAGGTGTTTACACATGTGTCTGCGTCAGCCTGTCCGGGGACTTCCTGGGAGAAGCCTTCGGCACACCATAGCATGAATGCCAGCACAGTTAACAAACACCTTGTAGCCATCATAATTCTATGCTGTCTATTCGCAGGCGGATCACACCTGCTGGGACACTCACCTCCACGACGTCGCCCACAGCCCTGTTCAACAATGCCTTGGCAACGGGAGAGTTGACGGAAATTTTGTTTTCACGTATGTCGGCCTCGTGAGGGTTGACAATGATATAAGTGGTCTTGCTGTCGTTATTGAGGTTGGTCAGTCCAACCTTGTTGAGCAGCCTGACAGTGTCGTTCTGAAGTAAGGATTCGTCTAAGACGCGGGCATTTTCAAGCACACGTTGAAGGAAACGTATGCGTCCGAGGATGCGTCCCTGCTCACGCTTGGCGGCATGGTACTCGAAATTCTCGCTTAGGTCGCCCATCGCTCGTGCCTCGGCTATCGCATCTTTCACTCTCGCGAGATCTACGTCAGAGAGCTGTCTCAGCTCCGAGGCAAGCTTATCGTAGCCCTCTTGCGACATATATTCTACATATGAACCCATTTCAATATTTTTAACTGACTGTTATTTCTGAAGTTGCTTTGTTTTCCTTGAAAATCGAACCCTGAAACCTGAACCCTCATCCATCTTACGACCTGCAAATTTACGGCTTTTTTGGCGCACCTGCAAGATTTTGTGTCACCAAATAAAACAAAAAACTTAATAACTGCGATGTTAGAACAAAAGAAAAAACACGCTGTCGCTAAAAACATCAGACAAGACAAAGCTGTGTGTTCTGTCAGAAAAACAGAACCACTTGTTTTTTTGTTTTCGTAAAATTGAAACACAAGATTTTTACGGGTGCACCAAAATAATCATCTCTTCTGATAGAGAAAGCGGCAACCGAGTTGAATCGATTGCCGCTTGGTCGGGAAGAGGCGACTCGCACGCCCGACCCCTACGTCCCGAACGTAGTGCGCTACCAACTGCGCTACTTCCCGTTGAATCCTTCAAACAGCCTGTTGATGGCCGTCTTTACAAATTCGACTGCAAAGTTACACATTTTTTCCTATCCAACAATGATAAACACACATTTTTTTGATATTTTTATGTCAAAAATTTTGTAGGATGCAAAAAAATACCTAACTTTGCACTCGCAATCAAAAAACAGGGTGCAAGACAAGTGCTGAAACCCTGATTTTACCGCAAAAGGTGCCATAGCTCAGTAGGTAGAGCATCGGACTGAAAATCCGTGTGTCCCCGGTTCGAATCCTGGTGGCACCACCAAAAGACTCAAGTTTCAGACTTGGGTCTTTTTTGTATGCAAACGTTACATGTGGAGGGTCAGCAGATTTACCTGAAGAATGAGACAACTCTGGGAAGAGGAGTAAAGGAGTAAGGATTATACATACTTACGGCACTTGGATTTAAAAGTCTAAGGAGAATGGGAGTAAGGGAAATGGATAATTAATGGATAATTACATGGCAATTATATGTTTGAAAAACTATAATCAAAAAACGCTGGCGCTTAACAAAAAGGACGAACTTCGTTCTACAAAAAACGCATTGCTCAACAAAAAGGCGGGCTCTGCCCGTCTAGACAAAAAACACTGGCGCTTGACAAAAAACATGCGGATGAGGCTTTGCACAACTACTGACGCAGTAGAAACAATTTGACATCGTGGTTACATTTTTTGTTAAATGGAGCAAAGCGAAATGTTTTTTGAACGGAACTAAGTGGAGGTATCCCCTAAAAAACAAAAAAATTAACCGCGTTTCTGTTAAATCCGATTTTTTTTGTGTATCTTTGTCATGTCGTTGATGAATTTCTTTTGTGTTATCATGCAGCACTGATGCAAGTGAAATTTCAGACACGACAAAATTATGGACACTTTATGTTGCTCAGGGATATATAAACTGTATGTTATACTCAAGTGCTGCTGATTTAAGGTCATAATGAAACAATTCCTTTCTGCTTTATGGGGCATTATCATTGACATTCTTGATATACTAGCCGCTATCATTCGTTTTGTATGGCGGACGTTGATTCGCATCGTACGTTGGCTGATCCCCAGAGCCAAATCAGCTGGCAGGACAGCACAGAAAACTATGAAGAGGGAGTGGGATGCGCTACCCGACCAGATAAACCGCACTAGGGAAAAGGTTCGGGAAAAAACAATCCAGATTAGGGATAACATGCCGGAATATAAGAATAAAATAAAGCAGATGACCCAACAGGGAATGGAAGCTGCCGGCAAAGCGTCACAGTGGGCTAAACAATCCTTGTCACAAGGAGCAGACACCTTTCATAGGAATACGGAGAAATTTGTGGAATCCATTGAGCGGTCTGAATCGGAAGCCCAGACTGAAGCCGAGACAGAAACAACAACCATTCTTAAAATGGAGCCTCTGATTGGAACGACCACGCATGATGACACAGAATTTGATTCTGAGGAGCAAAAGGCTAAGATTGTCACCCTGCCGATTACACAGACAGATACAAAACAAAAAGCAAACCCCGGCAAAACAGGTCGGGTAACAGCTCCCGGAAAAAGGTTTCAGAAGAAGCACTTGTGGGTCATCATCGGAATCATCGCCATTATCGGAGCAGTCAGCACATCAAACAAAAAAAAGAGTTCGAACACGGCTCCTGCACCCCAGCCCACGTCTTACCCCTCATCCTCTGGAATATACAACAGCCCGGGTGTGACACCGACTCCCTCCAACGACCAGCTGATTCTGGAACAAATGAATGCACAGACAGAAGCCCTTAGAGAACAAAACGAACAGATGCAGGCTGACTACCAACGGCAAAGAGAGGAAAAAGCAGCAGAGAAAGCCCAAGAAGCAGCCATGGACGCTGCACATAAAGAAAGAATGAGACAACTCAGGGAAGATCAAGCAAAAAGGCGGGCTGAATCCATGAGTGGTTACGGTTTGGATTAAACCTACAGGGAAAGCACACATTCGTTCCAAAAATGTGAGAAATTTCACATTATTCGTTCCAATAATGTGATTTTATATTATTTTTATTTCATGCTTTCAATAATTATCTGTATATTTGCATTTATTATTTGCTTGGTAGTCAATAGTAAACAGATAAGTTATGAAAAGATTACTTTTAGATGAATTAAAAGCGTGGAAAGATAAGACTGATAGAAAGCCCTTAATATTACGTGGAGCAAGGCAGGTGGGAAAAACCTGGCTTCTCCAAGAGTTTGGTAATATCTGTTTTAATGATGTCTGTTATGTGAATTTCGAACGTAACGAGCCTATTGCTAATTCGTTTAATGATGTGCTTGACCCTCGACGTATCATTGATGATTTGTCTCTTTTTCATGGTAAAACAATCAATCCACATTCGACATTAATTATTCTCGATGAAATTCAGGAGGTGCCTAAGGCTCTGACCGCATTAAAATACTTTGCTGAAGAAATTCCTGAATATGCTGTTTGCTGTGCAGGATCTCTTTTGGGAATGGCTCTACATAAAGGAACATCATTCCCTGTTGGAAAAGTCGATTATCTTACTCTTTACCCTATGTCTTTCAGAGAATTTCTGATTGCATGCGAAAAAGAAATACTTGTGGAACATATCCTGAAAGGTAATTTGTTAGTTGATGCATTTGAAGAAGAACTGAAAAATCTGTTAAAAACATATCTTGTGATTGGAGGTATGCCTGCCGCTGTCAGCAAATGGATTGAGACAAAAGATTATTACGAAGTGGATCATGTGCTGCAAAACCTTACTCAAGCCTATTTCGATGATTTCTCCAAACATGCTCCAAAAAACATTATCGAAAAAATCAGACAAGTGTGGAGAAATATCCCTTCACAACTAGCCAAGGAAAACAAGAAATTTATCTTTCAACTGATTAGAGAGGGAGCCAGAGCCAGAGAATATGAAGATGCCCTGATGTGGTTGGCTGATATGGGGCTTATACACCGATCTTACTTGATTACAAAACCCGGTTTACCGTTAAGTGCTTTTGAAGATTTGAAGTCTTTTAAGATTTTTATGCTCGACGTTGGTGTTCTCAGACTATTGAGTGGACTTTCACCATTGGCGGTACTGGAGGGTGAACGTGTGTTTGCCGAGTTCAAGGGGGCTCTTACGAAACAGTTTGTCCTACAAGAATTAACACTGCAAAAAAACATTGTAGCCAATCATTACTGGACATCGCCCGGTAAAGCTGAGGTGGATTTTGTCTTTTCTGATGGACTGAACGTCTATCCCGTTGAAGCAAAGGCTGATGTCAATGTGAAAGCTAAAAGCCTGAAAGTTTATGACGAACTTTATCATCCAAAAAAGATTTTCATAGCTTCTCTACGACCGTATTCAAAAAACGGACATCGCACCTTCATTCCACTTTACATGCTCTTCGCACTCAACTTGGCGTTGAATGATAAATGAAAGCATTTTAACAGAAGCAAACTGTACTGGACTTCTGGCTTGTGCAAGAGCGTACTCTTAAGCACAAAGCCGGAAGAACAGGACGTAAGGTCGAAGACCTCATCCATCATAAGTGGTGTTTTTATTGTTTTTGTCTTCATCAGGCACGGCATAGGGCGAAGCCCGGGACCATTTGTTTTTTTATTCTCTTTTTTTAATCTGAGGAATAAGGGACTAAGGGAGAAGGCGTGCCTGAGGTACTTGGATAATGAACACGAATAGCACGAATCAGACGAATCTTGCGTGCCTCGGGAACTTGGATTTAAAAATCCAAGGAGTATGGGAATAAGGGAGGCTGCTTTGACTTTTTTATGTGGACTTTTTGCAATATAAAATAAAATTGCTAATTTTGCATCGGAACAAGTGTTAATGAGAAATGTGAGCAAATAACTAATAAGCATGAATACACACAAAAAACGATTTAGGAAAATTCTTGAAGATACAGCTAAAAAGGTTGTACCCGAAGGTGGACAGGTGTGGCTTTATGGTTCCCATGCCAGAGGCGATGCACGTGAAGACTCTGATTGGGACCTGCTTATATTGCTCAACAAATCCTCTGTTACCAACAAAGATGAGGACGAGATCGCATATCCGTTCGTTGTTGAGGGTTGGAAAAACAAATCTGCGGTAAGTCCCCAAATCTATACTTTCGCCGAATGGCAGGGTTTGTCATTCACACCATACTACAAAAACGTGGAACAGGATAAACTTCCAATACTATGAGCTTAAACCAGGAAGAACGAGAGGCTTTAATACAACTATATCTTAGAAAAAGCAGCGAAACCTTGGAAGACGCACGATTATGTCGCTCACAAAGCCGTTGGAACACAACGGCCAATCGCTTATATTACGCTTTGTTTCACTCCATCAATGCCTTATTTATAAGTGACGGCATCAACATAAGCTCTCATAACGGAGCCAAAATTAAATTTGGCCAAGAGTACGTTTTAACCGGACTCGCATATGAATGGGAAGGTAAGTTGCTTTCACAAATGGAAACCATGAGGGAACGTGCCGACTACGATGCCACTTTTACAGCAGATGAGCAAGTCATTTACGAACGATTTGAAAAAGTGGAAAAAATGATAGAGCATATAACCGAACTGATTTCCAGAAATAAACACTTATAAAAATGCGCCTATCAAAGGGTGGTAATGGAGAAACGAATGTTTAGCGGAAATTGCGGCACTTGGAGGAAAAAAAGATAAAAAAACACACTTCGTGTTTGACAAAAAGGTCGAACTAAAGTTCTTCAAAACACGCTTTGCTCAACAAAAAATTATTATGCAAAATGTGAAAGCGTTCTCACTCTGCTTGGCGTGAGTCTATCGCCTAAGGCA
>JAZUMZ010000015.1:0-9213 GCA_045603885.1 Bacteroidaceae bacterium
GAAAATTTGGTTTTTCTCTCGTTTATTCGTAACTTTGCAATTTATTAGCAAATTTAGATTGACATAGTTTTATTGACTTAGATGAATTCATTTGACTCAAATATATTTGACGATCTGCTTCCCCAGATAGAGAGCAGTATATCGGTAATAGCCAATTACGACAAATCAGAAGAGGACACGGAAAATCTTTTAGAGATAGACAACGAGATTCCGATACTTCCTCTTCGCAACATGCTGTTGTTTCCCAACACGTTCCTCCCTGTGAGTATCGGTAGGGAAACAGCCCAGACCCTGCTGAACGAAGCCTACAAACGCAAAAGTCTGATAGGTGTGTTCGGCCAGAAAGACGAGAGCATAGAGTTTCCGACTGAAAAAGACTTGTCACGCACAGGAGTGGTTGCACATGTGGCAAAGATTCTCCATCTTCCTGACGGCAGCCACACAGCCTTTCTTCAAGGTCATGTGCGTGTCCGCCTGACCGAGGCCCACGAAGGCGATAAATACCTGTTGGGGCACGTGGAGCAATATCCCGAGGTGATGCCTTCAGAAAACGACCATCATTTTATCGCGACAATAGACGCCTGCAAAGACGTGGCCGACAAGTTCCTTCAGCGTAGTGACGGCATGCGTCTTGACCCCTCTTTCTCTTTCACCGACGTAAGAAGTCGTGTGTTCTTTGTAAACTTCATGTGTTCCAGCCTTCCTCTTCAAAACGAAGAGCACATAATGCTTCTTGAGCAGACCAGTCTTCACGACCGCAGCCTGAAGCTGTTGAGCATCTTGAACCGCGAATACCAATTTGCCAAGTTGAAGGCCAGCATCCAGATGCGCACCCATGAAGAGCTGAACCGTCAGCAACGCGACTACTTCCTGAAGAAAGAGATGGAGAACATCAAGGAGGCTTTGGGCGACAACGATGGTAAGGACATGGATTCTTTAAGAGAGCGCGCCAAGCAGAAGAAATGGAGTGATGCTGTGCAGAAAGTGTTTGAGAAAGAACTTTCCAAGTTAGAGCGTGAGAGTACTTCCAGCCCAGACTACAACACGACCTACGAGTATATTGAGCACCTGCTCGCACTTCCATGGAATGAATACACCAAAGACAGTCTGAAGTTAGAGACGGCAGAGCGTATTCTCAACCGTGATCATTTCGGCATGGAGAAGGTTAAGGAGCGCATTTTGGAATACCTTGCCGTGTTGAGTCTTCGCGGCGACCTGAAGAGTCCGATACTATGCCTTTACGGCCCTCCCGGCGTTGGTAAGACCTCTTTAGGCAAGAGTATCGCCAAGTCCATGAAGCGCAACTATGTGAGGGTATCTCTCGGCGGTCTTCACGACGAGTCTGAGATTCGCGGTCACCGCCGCACATATATCGGTGCCCTTCCAGGCCGCATCATGAAAGGTATAGAGACCGCCGGCAGCAGCAACCCGGTCTTTATCCTCGACGAGATTGACAAGGTTGGTCAGAATGCCATTCACGGCGACCCTTCAGCAGCGCTGCTTGAGGTGCTTGACCCTGAGCAGAATACAGCTTTCCATGACAACTACACAGATGTTGACTACGACATATCCCATGTGATGTTTATAGCCACAGCTAATAACATCAGCACAATCCCGGCCCCTCTTTTGGACCGTATGGAACTGATAGAGGTAAGCGGCTACCTGACAGAGGAGAAAATCGAGATAGCCCGTCGTCACCTCATTCCCAAACAAATTAAGGATGTCGGCCTGGAAAAGCATAAAATAAGTTTCACCAAGGGCGCCATTGAAAAAATAATTGAAAGCTATACACGTGAGTCTGGTGTACGCGAGTTGGAGAAAAAAATCAACAAAATACTCCGTCGCATTGCTTATAGTGCGGTACGCGAGGAATCTTCCGAAAGTATCACCTACAAGATTACGCCCGACAAAGTAGTTGAATATCTGGGTGTTGAGCCATTCAGCCGTGACCAATATCAGAACAACGACTATGCGGGTGTTGTCACGGGTCTGGCATGGACTTCCGTAGGCGGTGAGATTTTGTTTGTAGAGACCAGCCTGAGTCACGGCAAGAGCGGCAAGCTGACGTTGACCGGCAACTTGGGCGACGTGATGAAAGAATCGGCAACATTGGCTGTTGAGTATCTCAAGTCCCACAGTGCTCTGCTAAATATCGACCCGGCGATATTCGACAATTACAACATACATATTCACGTTCCTGAAGGAGCGGTTCCCAAAGACGGACCCTCTGCCGGCGTGACAATCACAACATCACTGGCTTCTGCCCTGACTCAGCGTAAAGTCAGGAAGAATCTTGCAATGACAGGCGAAATCACCCTCAGAGGCAAAGTCCTTCCCGTCGGCGGTATCAAAGAGAAGATTCTTGCCGCTAAGCGCGCGGGAATAAAAGAGATTATGCTCTGCCATGAGAATGAGAAAAACATCAAGGAGATTCCGGAGCAGTACGTCCACGGCTTGACATTCCATTACGTTGACACAATTGAAGACGTATTGTCGTATGCCCTTCTGCCGGAAAAAGCAAAATACTCGATAGACATCAGCATTCCAGAATCCACCAATCAACCCGAGAAATGACATTCCAGATTCTCTTCTCCGACAGCAAGAGCAATGCCCGTCGTGGTCTCATAAGCACATCACACGGCAACATAGAGACACCGATATTCATGCCAGTCGGCACATTAGCAAGTGTAAAGGCTGTGCATCTTCACGAGCTTTTAGACGACATCAATGCCCAGATAATACTCGGCAACACCTACCACTTGTATCTCCGTCCCGGCACTGAGATTCTGGAGAAAGCCGGCGGTCTCCTCCGCTTCAACGGCTTCAACCGCCCCATGCTTACTGACAGCGGCGGTTTTCAGGTGTTCTCTCTTGCCGACATCAGGAAACTCACCCCCGAAGGAGCCGAGTTCCGCTCACATATAGATGGTTCGAAGCATTTCTTCACTCCCGAGCGTGTGATTGACATTGAGCGTTCTATAGGCGCCGATATTATGATGGCTTTTGACGAATGTCCTCCCGGCACATCAGACTACGACTACTCAAAAAAATCCCTTGACTTGACCGAGTCGTGGCTTGACCGTTGTGTCAAACGATACAAAGAGACCGAGCCTAAATATGGCTACCACCAAAGTCTTTTCCCCATCGTTCAAGGTTGCACCTACCGTGACCTTCGTACACGTGCTGCTGAGAACGTCGCATCCAAGGACATGGATGGCAACGCCATCGGAGGTTTGGCTGTTGGAGAGCCTGCTGATGTGATGTATGAGATGATAGAAGTTGTGAACTCGATCCTCCCTAAAGACAAGCCCCGCTACCTTATGGGCGTAGGTACCCCCATAAACCTGCTTGAGGGAATAGAGCGCGGTGTGGATATGTTCGACTGTGTCATGCCAACCCGCAACGGTCGCAACGCCATGCTTTTCACCCGCCACGGCACGATGAACATGCGTAACAAGAAATGGGAAACCGATTTCAGTCCTCTTGACCCTGAAGGCACTTCCTACGTTGACAGCACATATACCCGCGCCTACGTACACCACCTTTTCAAAGCCCAGGAGATTCTTGCGCTGCAAGTCGCCTCCATCCACAACCTGGCATTCTATGTAGATCTCATGCGCGAGGCTCGTGAGCATATCAGTGCAGGAGACTTCGTGGTTTGGAAAGCAAAAATGCTTACAGAACTTGGTAGAAGACTATAGAAAAGACAAGAAGTGAAATTATTAAGACACATACGCCATAGAGACAGCAAATCACTGAAAAGCCGGTGGTCCAAGACCAAAGAGACCATATTCAGCGATATGCTCCACATCAACCGTATTGACCGTTACCTGATGTGGAAATTTCTCAGCACCTACGTGTTTGTGATACTTATAATAATCTCCATAGCCGTTGTGTTCGACATCAACGAGAATATTGACAAGTTTGTGTCACGTAATGCGACGATGCGCCAAATATTTTTTGATTATTACCTGAATTTCGTCCCCTACTACAGCAACCTCTTCAGTCAGTTGTTTGTATTTGTTTCCGTAATTTACTTCACGACGAAACTGGCGGAGAACTCAGAGATAATCGCGATGATGTCCACGGGTATGACATTCCGTCGCCTTTTACGGCCCTATATTATGAGTGCTGTAATAATCAGCCTTGTCACGTTTTATTTAGGCAGCTATGTGATTCCTGAGGGCAACATTAAACGTGTAAAATTTGAGAACACCTTCAAGAAGCGCAAGACTCCGGCATACACGACCAACGTTCAGTTGGAGGTTGACAAAGGCGTTATTGCCTATATAGGCCGCTACGAAGACAACAGCAAAACCGGCTATGAGTTTTTTCTCGACAAATTCAAGAATAAGAAACTTGTAAGCCACCTTCAGTCAAGCACCATACGCTACGACACCATCTCCGAAGAGCCATACCACTGGGTGCTCTCAAATTACCAGACCCGCGACTTGCAAGGAATGCGTGAGATTTTAAATTCCGGCAGCCGCCTTGACACCATCATAAAGATGGAGCCTCAGGACTTCCTCATAACCAAAGGTCAGCAGGAGACACTGACCACCCCCAAACTGCGTCGTTATATCCGCCGTCAGAAAGAACGTGGGTTTGCCAACATCAAGGAATTTGAGTTCGAATACTGGAAACGCGGTTCCTCCTCGTTTGCCATAATAATCCTGACGATAATGGGTGCCTCCCTCTCCGCCCGCAAACGCAAGAACGGAATGGGTATCGCCCTTGGAATTGGTATATTTTTAAGTCTTCTTTACATCATGTTTCAGACATTCTCAAAGACCTTTGCGGTTAACCTCAATATGCATGCCGCCTTTGCCGCATGGCTTCCCAACATAGTGTTTGCAGTCATTGCATTTGTAATGTACAAGAAAGCACCGAGGTGATGGAAGATGTAAGAGGGAAAATGTAAGATGAAAGATGTAAGATGAAAGATGAAAGATGGAAGATGTAAGATGAAAAATGGAAGATGGAAGATGGAAGATGGAAGATTTAAGAGGGAAGAGAGAAGATGGAAGATTTATGATTTTTAGAACAGTTAAATAAATTATATGTATTTTGACGAATTTCCATTAGACGACGAGGTGTTAGACGCTGTTGACTCAATGAATTTTGAGGAGTGTACCCCGATACAGGAGCACAGCATAGGTTCCCTGCTTGAAGGCCGTGACTTGATTGGCATAGCCCAGACCGGTACGGGCAAGACAGCCGCCTACCTGATACCGATACTTAATCACCTGAACAGCGGACAATACCCCAAAGACAAAATAAACTGCCTGATAATGTCACCAACCCGTGAGTTGGCCCAGCAGATAGACCAGCAGATAGAAGGTTTCTCCTACTTCATGCCGATATCAAGCTATGCCGTGTATGGTGGCAACGACGGCATCCGCTTTGAGCAAGAGCGAAAGGGCCTGACCATGGGCGCAGACATAATCGTAGCGACTCCAGGCCGTCTGATCAGCCATCTTAACGGAGGACACATAGACTTGAGCCACGTCAGTTTTTTCGTCCTTGATGAAGCAGACCGCATGCTCGATATGGGTTTCAGCGACGACATAATGAAGATAGTGAGCTACCTTCCCAAGAATCGTCAGACAATCATGTTCAGCGCCACAATGCCGTCAAATATCCAGACCCTTGCCCAAGGCATTCTCCACGATCCGGTAGAGGTTAGGATTGCCGTATCCAAGCCTTCTGAGAATATCATGCAGCATATATATGTATGCTACGAGGGTATGAAAGACAAGATTGTGAAACACATCCTTTCCGACGACAGCTACGACCGTGTCATCATGTTTGTGTCCAAGAAAAATAAGGTGAAGGAATTGGGACGTACATTGAAGATCGGTTCCAAGACCATCGGCACGATGCATTCCGACCTCACTCAGCCAGAACGTGACAAAATCATGTATGAGTTCCGCAATCATCGCATCAACCTCCTGATTGCCACAGATATAGTGAGCCGTGGAATTGACATCGACGACATCCAGTTGGTCATCAACTACGACTCCCCACGCGACCCCGAGGATTATGTCCACCGCATAGGACGTACGGCCCGCGCCAACCGCACAGGATGTGCGATAACCCTGATAACCCCCGACGACAGCCAAAGTCTGAGACGAATAGAGAAACTGACCGGCAAGGCCATAGAAGAGCTTCCTCTTCCCAAAGGCTGCGGTGAGCGCCCTACTCTCACATCATCCAAATACCGAGACCGCAAGAACCATGCAGATAGCAATAGACATAGGAAACAGCAGCATAAAAGCAGGAATTTTTCCGGAAAGCAACGACGCACTCCCCGCAACGAGCAGCACAGGCACGAGGAATGAGCCAGTCGAGACTCTCCGAATTTTTGGAGAGGATATTGACTTGTTTCGTAATTTCGTCAGCAGACATCAGATTTCCGCTTGCGCCATCTCCTCCACTTCGGTCATCCCGTCTTGGTTGACAGATGAGCTGGGCAATCATAATCTTTCTCCGCTGATAATCAACGGCACCACTCCTTTGCCAATAAGGAACCTATACGAAACCCCGTTGACATTGGGTACAGACCGCTTGTGCAGTGTTATAGGCGCCTATTATAATAGCGGATGTAACCATCCGGTAATGTGTATAGACAGTGGCACCGCCTTGACTTTTGATATAATCAACAGCTCTGGCGAATACATAGGCGGAAATATCTCCCCCGGACTTTCGATGCGTGCCCGCGCCCTTCATGAGTTCACATCGCGCCTGCCGCTGGTTGACCTTTCCGAGCCCGAGACTCCAATCGGCACAACCACCGAAACAGCCATCCGCAACGGAATCATACGTGGTGTAATAAACGAAATTAACGGCTATATCCACTATTACAATTTAAAATTTCCTAAATTACAGGTATATTTCACAGGTGGAGGGTCGATAAATTTTGCCAATCGGTTGAAAAAGCGTATTTTTGCAGACGAAAACCTGGTGTTAAAGGGAATAAACATTGTGTTAAGTCATGTAATGTCCCTTCAAAGTATAAAATAATCAGAAATTAACAGCCAACAAAAGCATAAAAATGAAGATTGTAAAACGAGTATTGGCAATGTTTACCGCATTAGCCGCCGTTCTCCCGCTATACAGCCAGAACGGAGTCAACTCCCCCTATTCCCGCTATGGTTTTGGTCTTATGAGCGACCGTGCCCTTGGATTCAACAAAGGAATGAGCGGTGTCGCTCAGGGTTTCCGCGACGGTAAGGAAACCAATGTATCCAACCCCGCGTCTTATTCCGCCATTGACTCGCTAACGGCTCTTATAGACTTCGGACTGACCTTCCAGAACGGTAATTACAAGATGGACAACCTGCAGAAGAATGCCCGCAACACCAGCATCGATTATTTCACCTTTGAATTCCGGGCTTTTAAGAATCTCGGTATGTCGCTTGGTATTCTTCCTTACACAAATATCAACTACAGTTTCGGCTCTTCCTCCGAGACTCTCCCCGGCAGCTCAGACATCACATCGTCTTATAAGTTCTCAGGTAGCGGTGGTCTCCACCAAGTATATTTCGGAACTGGTTGGAAAGTATTCGGCACACCTTTGTCAATAGGTGCGAACATATCTTATATATACGGAGATTATTCCCACACCTCTACGGTATCATACAGCGAGTCATCAGTATATTCCACCGTACGTGGATATGCCGCAGACATATCAACCTGGAAACTCGACGCCGGTCTCCAATACACCTTGAAAGTGTCGAAGAAAGACGATATCACAATTGGTGCCACATACAGTCTTGGTCATGATGTAAAAAACCGTGCTATCCGTAACACCGAGACACTGGAGTCCTCGACCGTTCAAAGCATAACAAGCGACACCATTCACAACGCCTTCCAACTTCCTCACAGTATAGACGCCGGTTTGACATGGCGACACGGCCACCGCTGGCGTTTAGGCGGCGACTTCGGCCTTGAGAAATGGAGTGAATGTAAATTTCCCGCTCAAGACAACGGCAACGGCGCTTACATAACACGCAAAGGCCTGCTATACGACCGCATGAAAGCCGGATTGGGTTTTGACTATACTCCCGACTACCAAAGCAAGAAGTTTTTTAAGCGCATGACCTACAAGGTTGGCGGTTATTATTCCCAGTCATACGCCTGCGCAGACCCGACTGGAGTTGTCAGCGACAAACCCTTTGAATTTGGAGTGAGTGCCGGTGTCACCATCCCTATTGTCAGCAGCCACTTGTGGTACAACAGTCCCAAACTCAACTTTGCCGTCTCATGGGTTCACAGTGACATTCCCTACCTGAACACCACCACCAAGAAAAAGAGTTCCCTTGTTGAGAACTATGTAAAGTTCAGCATAGGCCTGACCTTCAGCGAGCGTTGGTTCTACAAGTGGAAGGTTCAATAAGTTGAATGTTTAAAGGATGAGAATCGGTTCCTCAGACACATTAATCTCCACGCGACGGGTATTGCCATATATCCTGTCTGCTGTGATATTGTCGTCCATGTTCCTCGGCTCATGCAAACAAGAGGAAATCAAGTATGCAGCTGCAATCGAGAACCGTGATTCCCTCCCTATGCTCCGTTCAATCGGTGTATCCACACTTATCTCAGACTCTGGAATCATAAGCTACAAGATAATAGCAGAGGAATGGTTCATGTATGACAAGAAAGAGCCCAAATACTGGAGTTTTGAGAAAGGCCTTTTTATGGAGAAATTCGACAAGGAAATGAAGGTTGAGGCATATCTGAATTGCGACACCGCCTATTATTACACAGACCTCCGTCTTTGGGAGCTTCGAGGAAGAGTATATGTCAGGAACTCGCGCGACGAGACATTCAAAACGTCCAAGCTTTTCTGGGATCAGTCAAAAAAGCGCATCTATTCAGACCAATACATGGAGATTAAAGGCATAGACCGAGAGCTTTCAGGCTGGGATTTCTACTCCAACGAGCAGATGACCGAATATGAGATACACAGCACTAAGGGTGCATTCCCTGTGAGCGAGGACACCACAAAACCCCACCCCGATGAGGCAGTAATGCGTGAGATGAGCGACACAACCGATATATCGACTTCTTCCGACAGTATAAATTCTCCGTCTGACAGCATAAGCCCTCCCAAGCCTTAAAAATAGGATTATTATGACAAATATTAAGCTCATTTGAGGCAAAACAAGGTGCTAAAACAAGAAAAATAAAGAAAAAACACATAAAACATTG
>JAZUMZ010000016.1:0-23561 GCA_045603885.1 Bacteroidaceae bacterium
TGCAAAATTACAAAAAAAATGCTAGTTGCAATAAAAAACACAAAAAATTTGCTTGTTTGAATTAGTTTTGTTAATTTTGCATCTTGGAAAGGTGTTTTTTCTTTCCATTCAGACTAACTAAGACTTTAATTTGTATAAATATTTACTTTATTAACCATTTAAAAACTATTCTGACTTATGAAACGACTATTACTATTCACATTTGTGCTTTGTGGAATGGCAGTCGGAGTTTCGGCACAGACTATTAAAAAAGATCTGACGTCGAAAATCAACAACGCTGATTTCACACAAGACACACCGGTGACTAACACCATCCGTACGTACGACTACGACATGGAAGACAACGGAGCAGGATCTGTAGACGATGAGGGAAATCCCGGTAAAGGTCTGTATGGTATGCAGCCAGTTACAGGTTGGACAGCAAACGCTCCCACCACGAACACAAAAGTTGAAGAGCGCACAGACGGCACCAACGCACGCGCGGCCGGTGTGTTCGCATACCTTGACGAAAACGATGAGAACCCTCAGCAATTTGGACTTGGAGGCGCATACTACGCACCTTTCGAGAATGACGGCATCACAACCACCAAAAATGCCCTCGGTCTTGTAGGCGTTTGGGGAGGTAACCCAATCTATTCTCAAGAGCTCAGCCTTGACAAAGGTGGTTATATGATTTTAGTAACCCTGCAAAATGTAGCAGGAACAGGAGTCATAACAAACAACACCGGTTTTGTCGCTGACGGCGGAAAAGCTTTCACATCAAAGAAAGAAACCTACGAGGTGAATGTCTGGACCGTGGACACTATTAAATTCCGGCTTACAGAAGCTACAAAGGGCTCGCTTCAACTTGGAATCGCACATGGGTCAGGCTCCGGGTCCGCACCACATATTTTCATAGACAATGTGAAGCTCTATGAAATAGATGAGGCGGAGCTGATTCAGGAAGAGATTGACGCTGCCAAGGCAGAGCTGGCGGCACTTGTGGCTATCGGCAAAGATTATGGAGCAAACGTAAGCGAGGCACAGGCTGTAATAAACAACCCGAACGCAACAATGGAGGAAGTGCAGGCCGCAATCGTAAGACAGCAGGAGATTAACGCATCCGCAGTTACGGACCTCTCACCTTACTTCATTACAAACTCACACTTCGACGAGGATGAGCCGCTGGTGGGAGGTATCTGCACATACGACTACGACTGCGAGAAGAACAACATACCTCTGACCAACTACAGTATGCTCCCTTGCACAGGATGGGAACGCCAAAAAACAGACAACGGTTGCGCAGCCGGTGTTTACGCCATCGGAAGCGGAGCATTCCTGGGCGGAAAGGACTATATTGTTCCAACAACCATGTCTGACGGAAGGACAGAAGGACGAGTGCTTGGATTCGTAACTTGCTGGGGTATGGCAGTTCAATATAAACAGCCAACAACCCTTCAGCCAGGAAAGTACACTCTCAAACTATCCTATTTCAATACAGGTGGAACAACAGCCATCGCAAAGAACCTTATCGGTTTCGTAGCTGATAACGGCACAGAGTATTTGTCACAGATGCTGACATTCCCCGTAGGAAAATGGACGAGCGACGAAATCACATTCACTCTTTCGGAGGAGACTACCGGATATTTCTCTCTCGGATACCAATCAACAGGAGTCGGCTCCGCTTCTATGCCTCACTTCTTCACCGACGGATTCTCACTCTTCTATGTAGGAGAAATCGACCCTTCTATGTTCGCACTCAAGGGTGCCGTGGCCTCAGGCACGAAATTGCTTGAGGAATATTTCCAAGGCGCATTGAAAGCTTATTTCCAAGCTAAGGTTGACGCAGCCCAGGCATTGATTGACAGCGAGAGCACCGACAACGCTGCAAACACCGCGGCGGCAAAGGCTGTAATGAACATGCAGACTGAGGTTCAGGCCAGCATCGACGCATATAAGAGACTTAAGGCATTCTTCGACGACGGCGACTTCGCGAAAGCAATTGAGAAATATGAGGGAACCGGACTGGAGGAGAAGCTCAACAAGATGAGCGATGACATCTCCGAGCAGCTCGACGATGAAGAGACCGCCACATGGACTGTTGAGGATATCGACAACACTATCGCTTCCCTGCCTGCACTCATCAAGGAATATGTTCAGCAGGCTTTCGACGAGGCCGTGAAGACAGGAAAGAGCGACGGCGACATCGACATCTCTATTCTCTACGACAACCTCGGCGCAACCTACAGCACAAGTGCCCTTTCTAACACAGCCGTGGTTGACAAGCAGTGGCAATACGGCGAGGCTTCCAACTTCAAGACACAGTATGGCACAATGGAGGTTTGGAACCAGAGCCCGTTCACAGTGAGCCAGACCATGACTGGCATGCCTGCCGGTACTTACACACTCTCTGTTCGCGCATTCTACCGCACAGCTGACCAAGTTTCCAACTATACCAACTATATGGACTCACCAGCCGACTATGCTTACGTATTCGCTGGAAGCCAGAAGACGGCTCTCACCAACATAGCAGAGATCGCATCGCCTAATCAGGAGGATTTCTCCGGCTCAACAGCTGTGGATGACCCTGCCACACTCTATGTGCCCAACAGCCAGCAGGCCGCTCACGACGTGTTCGAGAACCCTGACTACGATGACAAACTTATCAAGTCAGCAAAGACTGTCCTGACATCAACAGGCGACCTCACATTCGGTATCACAGCTGATGAGATGGCAGATAACGCATGGGTGGTTTGGTACACATTCGAACTGAAATACAACCCTGCAATCGAAGAAAATCTCGTGGACTCTGAGCTTGAAGCAATCATCAATGAGACCAACGCCTATAACGAAGAGAACAAGGAGGACATGAGTTCACCAGCAGCTGACGCAATGACTGAGGCTCTGAACAATGCTAAAGAGGCTAAAGAAGGTTCTACAGCAGATAAGGGCAAGGCAATAGCCGACCTTAAGCAGGCTCTCGCAGACGCCGAGGAGAACGTAGAGGCAGTAGCAAATCTTACTGCATCCATCGATAAACTCAACGCCGCAATCGAGGTATTTGCCGCAACTGCTCCAGCAACGCTCGTAGAACAGGCTGGAGAGCTCTCAGGCTCAGACTACACACCAATGACCACAGCAGAGATTAAGACCCTCACCGACAATATCACCGCCATGGTTTCCAAGCTTCGCATACCTGACTACAGCACAACTCCTTGCGACTTTACAGTCGTAATCGAGAACAACAGCTTCGAAGGCAGCGGAAGCGGAAGCCTCGACGGATGGGAATACTACAAGGGTTCTGACACCCAAGCTGCAGACAACAGCAACGGAACATACACCATTGAGAATGCTGACGGAGGATACGTATTCAACACTTGGAACGGCTCAGCTCCAGAAGGCGGATTCTATGTAAGCCAGACTTTGAGATTCCTCCCTGCAGGAAAATATGTGCTCACCGCACTCCTCGCATCCGATATGGGTAACAAGATCTCATTGTTCGCAGATGAGAAGTCTCAGGAATTCACCATGGAGAACGAGAAGGGCATAGCTCAAGAGGGAAGCCTCACATTCAACCTCAAAGAAGAAGGCGACGTGGTAATCAAGGCTCAGAGCGGCAGCTGGTTCAAGGCTGACAAGTTCCAGCTCACATACTACGGACCTGTGACTACCGACGCTGAGGATGTTGACGGCGACGGAAAAGTGAATATCACCGACGTTGTGAAGGTAATCAACCAAATTGCCTCCGGAGAGTACGATGAGGCGTTTGACGTTGACGGTAGCGGAAGCATAAATATCACCGACGTTGTAAAGATCATCAATAAAATCGCTGGAGCAGCAAACTAACAATAAAACCCGACGTAACACTTCCCGGTCTGCGGCATCGGTCGTAGACCGGGATTTTTATCATATATAAAAATGAAGAAACTAATACTATCTTTTTTACTCTCCTTAGCCACTGTGACCATATACGGTCAACAAATCGAAGTCTCCATTGGAGAACAATTCCCTTTAGACATCGAAATTGAGGGAGACAGCATAGTGGCATGGCAAGCGACACTATCACTGCCAGAAGGAATAGAGCTGACAAAAAAAGGGTCTCTCTACAACGCCAGTCTTTCTGACAGATGCCCGAAGTCATTCACATTTCAAATCATCAGACGCTCAACAACGCCTGAGAAATACCTTATTTTGTGCTATAACCTGAGCCTTCAGCCCATAGAGCCTGGAAAAGGACCTGTAGCGACACTGGTATTAAAAGCCAACGAGCAATATAAAGGACAAGACGATGTAAGAATCACAGACATCGTCGTTTCTAATAAAGACGGAAAATCATTACGACCCGACAACAAAGCATATAAAATTTTATGTTCTACAACATACTCCGAAATATCTTCCAAATAAAAAAAATATATTAATTTTGCGTGATTATGCGCAAAACCTGAATTAGCCAACTAAAAGACACTGAAATATCACTACAAATTCTAATAATTATGAAAACTTACCAGTCAAAAGAAATCAAAAACATCGCATTGCTTGGCAATGACGGTGCGGGCAAGACCACTTTGACCGAGTCCTTGCTCTTTGAGTCTGGCCAGATCCAGCGTAAAGGTCGTATCACACAGAAAAACACCGTCAGCGACTACTTCCCCGTAGAGCATGAATACGGATACTCTGTGTTCTCAACTGTATTCCACGTAGAGTACAACGGAAAGAAACTCAACATCATTGACTGTCCTGGAAGTGACGACTTCTGCGGAGCGGCTCTCACAGCCATGACGGTGACTGACACCGCCATCCTACTTATCAACGGACAGTATGGACCCGAGGTTGGAACCCAAAACCATTTCAGATATACAGAAAACCTTAAAAAGCCGGTCATCTTCCTCGTCAACCAGCTCGACGCAGAGAAATGTGACTTCAACCAGACGGTAGAAAAACTCCAAGAGCTTTATGGGTCAAAGGTTGTACAGGTTCAATATCCTCTGAACGAAGGACCAAACTTCAACTCACTCATTGACGTGCTTCTCATGAAGAAGCTCACATGGAAAGATGAAGGTGGAAAGCCTACAATAGAGGACATCCCAGCTGAGGAGATGGACAAGGCCACAGAACTGCACCATGCGCTTGTGGAGGCAGCAGCCGAGAACGACGAGACACTCATGGAGAAATTCTTCGAGGAAGAGGTGTTGTCAATCGACGAGATGCGCGAAGGTATTCGCAAGGGATTGGCAAGTCGCGGCATGTTCCCCGTCTTCTGCGTTTGCGCAGCCAAGAACATGGGTGTACACCGCCTCATGGAATTCCTCGGCAACGTTGTCCCGTTTGTTGACGAGATGCCGGCTGCCGTTACACGCAATGGAGAGGAAGTTACCCCCGACAGCAATGCGCCTACCGCACTATATTTCTTCAAGACCGCAAACGAGCCGCATATCGGTGGAGTACAGTACTTCAAGGTGATGAGCGGAAAAGTGCATGAAGGCGACGACCTTCTCAACGTGGACAGAGGTTCAAAGGAGCGTATAGCACAGCTTTATGTTTGCTCTGGTGCAAACCGCACAAAGGTTGAGGAACTCGTGGCTGGAGACATCGGATGCTCTGTAAAGCTGAAAGATGTCCGTACAGGAAACACACTCGTTGGCAAAGACTGCGAATACAGCTTCGACCTCGTGAAATACCCCGCTCCGAGATATATCCGTTCTGTAAAACCGGAGAACGAGAGCGACAGTGAGAAGATGATGAGCGCAATACAGAAGATGGCTCAGGAAGATCCTACTTGGGTTCTGGAGCAGAGCAAGGAGTTGCGTCAGACACTTATAAAGGGACAGGGTGAGTTCCACCTGCGCACACTGAAATGGCGTATGGAGAACAACGAGAAGATCAACATCGTTTATGACGAGCAACGCATCCCTTACCGTGAGACCATCACAAAGGCAGCACGTGCCGACTACCGTCACAAGAAACAATCAGGAGGTGCTGGTCAGTTCGGAGAGGTTCACCTTATCGTGGAGCCTTACAATGAGGGCGATCCAGATCCGGTTTCTTACAAGTTCAACGGACAGGAGTTCAAAATCAACTGCAAGAGCAAGGAAGAGATTGACCTTGAATGGGGCGGAAAGCTTGTGTTCATCAACTCCGTTGTTGGAGGAGCAATCGACACACGATTTATGCCGGCTATCCTGAAGGGTATCATGGGACGCATGGAGCAGGGACCACTTACTGGCAGCTATGCACGCGACGTACGCGTTGTGGTTTACGATGGTAAAATGCACCCGGTTGACTCCAACGAGCTTTCATTCATGCTCGCAGGACGCAACGCTTTCAGCCAGGCATTCAAGCAGGCCGGGCCTAAGCTCCTTGAGCCTATCTATGACGTAGAGGTACTCGTACCAAGCGACAAGATGGGCGACGTAATGAGCGACATCCAGGGAAGACGAGGCATGATTATGGGTTCGTCAAGCGAAAGCGGATATGAGAAACTTCAGGCAAAAGTTCCACTCAAAGGTCTTGCCAATTACTCAACATCTTTGTCGGCAATCACCGGTGCAAGAGGCTCCTTCTCTATGAAATTCTCAAGCTACGAACTTGTTCCAACCGATGTTCAGAACCAGCTTATCAAAGAGTTTGAGGCTCAGAACAAAGAAGACGAGTGATTTACTAATTAACAAAATATCAATTAAAAAGTCAGCAAATGTTAAATTTGCTGACTTTTTTAATCTTTTTAAGTAAAATAACAGTCTAATTTTATAATAATTGAAATCTTTTACGTTATTTTGTAAAACCTTACCAATATACCCCATAAAGACTGAGTCATGAAAAAAAGAACAATCATAATCTTAGCTGTGGTGATGGGCATATCGTTCATCAGCCTGTTGGTCATGCAGGTGGGGTATGTTGAGGAAATTGTCACAACAAGGCGTGAGCATTTCGATGAGAGTGTGGAGCGTGCCCTCAACAGCGTAAGCCACAACATGGAAGTTATTGAGACGGCACAATATATGGAAGACAAGTTCAGCGGGATGACAACAGTAGCAGACTCTGTTCTTCAGTTAAACGACTCCACTCTCGAAGATTCAGAAAAGCATATCCACATCGACCCGGACAACAATTCAACTATCCGGAGCGCACAAAACATGAAACGCCAAAACGATGAATACAACCGCGCGCTATTAACACACCGCTCATCTCCATCACTGCCAGCCGACTCCTCAATCCTGCGCAGATATGTTTACGATCAAAATCTCATGGATTCGCTCATACTCATGATGTTATATTCCGCGAGCGACAGGCCATTGCAAGACCGTATCGACTTCTCAAGACTCGACCAGAACATAAAATACGAACTGGCAAACCACGCAATTGAGCTGGACTATCATTTTGCGGTATATAATAGCAACGGGAAGCTTATATATAAATGTCTGGACTATGTTGAGGAGGAGGGGAGCAAAAAATACTCCCAGAGCCTGTTTAAATATGACCCGGTTGACCAGCAAGGAGTACTCACCGTTGTATTTCCCGACGCAAGGAGATATATGTTCCGTTCTCTCGGATTCATGGTACCCTCGATTGTTTTCACCCTTATCCTGCTGCTTACATTTATCGTAACAATGATACTTGTGTTCAGACAGAAAAAGCTTTCTGAGGTAAAGAACGACTTCATCAACAACATGACACACGAGTTCAAGACTCCTATTTCATCTATTTCCCTGGCGGCTCAAATGCTTGGCGACGAGACGGTGCCTAAGACACCGAAGCTGATGTCAAGGCTCGTTTCTACAATAAACGACGAGACAAAACGACTGAGGTTCCAAGTTGAGAAAGTTCTGCAACTGTCTATGTACGAAAACCAGAAAGCCAACCTCAACATGGTGGAGCTAAATGTTAACGAGCTGATAATTGGAATTGTCAAGACATTTACTCTGAAGGTGGAGAAAAACGGAGGGAAGATTGTATCGCACCTCAAAGCAGAAGACTCTGTCATTCTTGCCGACGAGATGCATATAACCAATGTGATTTTCAACCTTATGGACAATGCCGTGAAATACAAGCGCGAAGACGGGCAACTGGAGATCACGGTGTCAACTAAGAGCGACAACAAATTCCTATATATATCAATACGTGACAACGGGATCGGAATCAAGAAAGAAAATTTAAAGAAGATTTTCGAAAAGTTCTACCGCGTATCAACCGGGAACCGCCACGACATAAAAGGATTTGGACTTGGACTGGCATACGTAAAGAAAATTGTAACGGATCACAAAGGAACGGTTTACGCAGAAAGCGACTACGGCATCGGGACAAAATTCACCATAAAACTTCCCCTGCTTTACGACAAAAAGGACTAAAGACTAAAACTATGAACTAAAAACTATATAACTATGGAAGAAAAATTTGAAGACGTAAAAATCTTACTTTGCGAAGATGATGAGAACCTGGGAATGCTTCTCCGAGAGTATCTCGAAGCGAAAGGATTTGAGGTAGAGTTATGCACAGACGGCGAGGAAGGTTACAACTCCTTCTGCTCAAACAAATACGACCTTTGTATTCTCGACGTGATGATGCCGAAAATGGATGGATTCACGCTTGCGGGAAAAATCAGGGAACTCAATGCAGAAGTGCCATTCATTTTCCTCACAGCAAAAACACTGATTGATGACATACGCGCCGGATTTGAGATTGGAGCCGATGACTACATCACAAAGCCGTTCCGCATGGACGTTGTGGTACTCAGAATAGAGGCTATTCTCAGGAGAGTGAGAGGCAAGCAAAACAAAAACGAGGTGGTGAGACAAATCGGAAAATTTGTGTTTGACACCCAGAAACAAGTTCTCACGATCAACGGAGAAGAGCATAAGCTCACAACCAAAGAAGCAGAGCTTCTCACACTGCTTAGCAACAAGACAAACGAGCTCCTGCCGAGAGAATATGCTCTCAAGGCAATCTGGATTGACGACAACTATTTCAATGCCCGCTCTATGGATGTGTACATAACAAAGCTGAGAAAACATCTCAGCGAAGACCCGGCTGTAGAAATCCTGAACGTACACGGAAAAGGATACAAACTCGTCATTTCAGGAGAAGAATAAAGGATTATTTTCTGATTTTTCAACATTCTGATATTTCGGTATATCGGTATTACGGTTTAACGATATTACGACATTACGAAAACAATGAAAATGAAAACAGAGCAAATCAAACAAGCGGGGCGGATTAAAAATCCGCCCCGCTTGTTTGATCAAAAAATCTGCTATCCAGCTTAAACGCCCTAACTACTCATCCTCAGGAACATCATCGAGAGGAAGCTTCTTGTTAACATAAATATGGGTAATCAAACCGCCGACACAAAGAAGCAGGCCTATAAGGATGTATATATTGAAAGGAGTCTCGAGGAGACTGGTAACAAAGAAACATCCTACAATCAGCATCAGGGCACCAACCACAACCATGCCGATTCCTAACAGTTTTAATGGATTTGTTTTCATTAGTATATTTTTTTTTAGTTTATAATTCAACACTTCTTGCAGGCAAAAAACCATATCAATTGCAAATTAACTAATTTTCCATGAAAACACGAAACAATTTCACGTTTTTTTTTCAAAAAAGATGAAAAACATATGATTTCGAGAAAATTATAGGTAAAATCGATTGTGGAATCAGAAAAAAGTCGTAACTTTGCATCCGCTTTTTGTGCAAAGCAGAAAGTTGTTTGTTTTTCCTATTTAATTAATTTAATTATTATGAATCAGTACGAAACCGTTTTCATTTTAACTCCCGTTTTGTCTGACGAACAGATGAAGGAAGCGGTAGAAAAGTTCAAGGGCATCTTGAGTGCTGCCGGAGCTGACGTGTTCAGCGAGGAGAACTGGGGACTGAAGAAGCTTGCTTACCCGATTAACAAGAAGTCCACCGGCTTCTATGTTATGCTCGAGTACAAAGCTAACCCAGATGTGATTAAGAATTTTGAAGTTCAGCTGCGTCGCGACGAGCGCGTTATTCGCTTCATGACCGTGAAGAATGAGAAATACGCCGCTCAGTATGCAGAAAAGCGCCGCAACAAATTCGCTAAAAAAGAGGAGGCTTAATTATGGCAGCACAGACACAATCAGAAATCAGATATCTCACCCCCACTACTGTGGACGTGAAGAAAAAGAAGTATTGCCGTTTCAAGAAGAGCGGTATCAAGTACATCGACTACAAGGATCCTGAATTCCTTAAGAAGTTCTTGAATGAGCAAGGTAAGATTCTGCCTCGCAGAATCACTGGTACATCGCTGAAATATCAGCGTCGTGTGGCACAGGCTGTAAAGCGCGCCCGTCAGATTGCTCTTCTGCCGTTTGTAACAGACTTGATGAAATAAAAAAGGAGGACAGCGCTATGAAGATTATATTGAAGCAAGATGTCCTGGGCTTAGGCTACAAGGACGAGATCCTGACAGTTAAGGACGGATATGGACGCAACTACCTCATTCCTCAGGGATTTGCAGTACTCGCAACAAAAGGTGCGGTAAAGGCATTGGAAGAGGAGATGAAACAGCGCGCCCGCAAAATTGAGAAAATCAAGGCTGAGGCACAGGCTAAAGCCGACAAGTTCCAGGGTGTTAAGCTGTCCATCACAGCTAAGGTGTCCGACGGACGTAACATTTATGGCTCCGTAGGTGCTCCGCAGATTGCTGACGCACTCGCAGCTCAGGGACTTGAGGTTAACCCCAAGCAAATTACTTTCCGCTCTGTAAAAGAGTTGGGAAGCTATGTTGCTCCTATACATTTCCACAGAGACATTATGGTTGAAATTCCTTTCGACGTTGTGAATGAGGATGGTTCAATCAACCCTAAGAAAGAAGTTGTGGAAGAAGCTCCCAAGGCTGAGGAAGTTAAGGTTGAGGAAGCAGAGGAGACAGCAGAGGAGACGCCTGCTGTTGAGGAAACTCCAGCAGAGGAGGCATAAGCCAACGCTTACTATACAATACAAAAATCGAGACGGTTAGCCGTCTCGATTTTTTGTTCCTCATAATTAAAATCATCATTGTCTGCGCAATGTTACGCATTTCAACACATATGCGTTAAGATTTCACTTTCCCATCAGTTTCTTGAAAGTCTTTCGCTTTCTCACATAATATTGCCATAGCAATGAGAATTCTGTCCGTTCATGTACCTCATGCATAGCAGCGCTTGTCTCCCCCACCCTTTGTCGGTCACGCTCCAATTCCTGACGCATTTTTTTAAAGTCTTTGTGGGCTTTTAGCACGGCCTTAAAGTTTCCCTTGTCAAACTTGATGAGAAAAGAGAATGCCGCAAGTAAGTCAAGCCACTTGCGCACACGCATTATTCCAGCCAACTCTTTATCAGGAAGATTCTTGTAAAGCATAGCAAGGTTATTGCGGAAATTCAGATAGGTCTTGCGTGGATTGCCTTGGTTAAGCGAGGCGCCTCCAAGATGATACACACGGCTTTGTGGAACACAAACCACACGCCGGCCTTGCAACCGTAAGCGCCAGCACAAGTCTATCTCCTCCATATGGGCAAAGAAACGTCCGTCCAAACCACCTGAATCACGATAATCAGCGGCACGGACCATCAAAGCGGCACCGCTGGCCCAAAGGACATCGCAGATATCGTCATATTGTCCTTTGTCCTCCTCTATTGTGTCCATAACACGGCCACGGCAAAAAGGATATCCAAAACGGTCGAGAAAACCACCGCAAGCACCCGCATACTCGAATTTTGAAGGCTCACGCAGCGATAACAGTTTTGGCTGGCAGGCCGCTACATCGGGATGCGAGTCCATAAACTCAATCATCGGGACAAGCCATGATGAGTCACGTATCTCAACATCAGAGTTAAGTAACAAAAAATACTCGGCTTCGTTGCCTCTCAGAGCTTTATTATACCCTTCCGCAAAACCATAGTTGCGGTCTAATACTACAATCGGAACACCTGGGAACTCACGCTTCAGCATTGACACAGAGTTGTCGGTCGATGCATTGTCGGCAACGACCACCTCCACTCCTGGAATATCACTGTTCTTAAGCACTCCGGGAAGGTATTTGCGCATCATCTGCTCGCCATTCCAATTGAGTATTACAACTGATACTTTCATAACAATCCTTTAAGTGCGTCCTTATTTTGGTTCAAACCTCCCAGTTTCACATCACAAATGTGATTGAACAATTCAGGGTCGGCTGGCACCTCAACACGTATGTAATTATCGGTAAAGCCCGACATGACGCGTCGGCTCAATGTGTGCTCAAACAGAACAGGACGCACTGTGCCAGAGAAACGTGTGTAGAACTCTTGTTGTTTGCGGTCAGACAAGGCTATCAGCCGCTGGCTCCGCTCATGTTTTTCCTGAGGACTTACCACATATGGTATAGCCAACGCCTTTGTTCCGGGCCGCTCACTATATGAGAACACATGGAGGCGTGATATCGGCAGTGAGTCTATAAACGTATATGCGTCCTCAAAAAATTCAGGCCTTTCTCCACGGCACCCCACCATCACGTCAACACCGATAAAAGCATCAGGAATATGCTCAACCACTGTCTCGATTTTTTGGCGGAACAAAGCCGTGTTGTAACGGCGTCGCATCAATTTCAACACTTCGTCGCTACCACTCTGTAGAGGTATATGGAAATGAGGCATAAAAGCACGGGATGATGCACAGAAATCAATAATCTCGTCAGTCAGCAGATTTGGCTCTATCGAAGATATGCGGTAACGCTTAATTTCCTCAACCGTGTCCATCTGCCGGAGCAAGTCTATAAATTTCTCTCCGGTGCTGCGCCCAAAGTCACCAGTATTCACGCCTGTTATCACTATTTCCCTGCCACCTTGTCCTGCCACGTTTCTCACCTGACTCATGATGTCGGCTATTGCTCCGTTACGACTCCGGCCACGTGCGTACGGAATCGTGCAGTAAGTGCAGAAATAATCACAACCGTCCTGAACTTTCAGGAAATGCCTGGTACGGTCCTCCGCAGAACATGCCGGGAAGAAAGGTGAGTCCGACACATTAGGCTCGGTGCGGTTTGAAAGAGCTGCCAAGACTTGAGGAACAACCTGGCTTTTGCTCTCTGCGCCAATCACGATATCCACGCCTGGAAGATTCTCAATCACAAGAGGTTTCAGTTGCGCATAGCAACCTGTCACAACCACCAGCGCATCAGGATTGTTCTTCACTATCTTATGGATTGCCTGACGTCCCTTTCGATCAGCCACTTCTGTCACAGAGCAAGTGTTGACAATGCAGATGTCAGCCGTCTCGCCTTTTGACGCATTCACCGCACCGTACGAGCGCAGCTCACTGGCTATCGCTGAGCTCTCAGCGAAGTTCAGCTTGCAGCCGAGTGTGTAGAAGCACAATTTCTTGCCGGATAATAAGCCAGAATCGAGCATGGTAACAATTTCGAAAAACTAAAAATCTCTAAATTATTTACAAAGTTATGAAAAAAATAGTTATTATTCGTCACAAATGAGTGAGTATTGGGAAAAAAGTCGTAACTTTGAGGGAAAATTATAAAACAAAAGACAAAAATGAGAAAATCAATCATCGCACTAACAGCATTTGCAATGTCTGCTTCCACATTTACCAGTATAAACGCTCAGACAGATATACTGACAATAAAGGAGAACAAGGCAGTCAACATGAAGAAGTTCGTGCCTAAGGGCAGCTATAGCGGAATCACAAGGATCGAGGACGACACATACGCTGTTGTTTCAGACTCTGAGGGACGCGACGGTTTTTTCAAGTTTAATATTGCGCTAGATCCAGCTACCGGCGAGGTTCAAAAAATTGAGAATCTCGGTTTCTACTGCTCGGAGACAGTGAACCGTGACGCGGAGGCCATCGCATATAACCCCAACCGCAAGACTCTATACATTGGAGGCGAGCGCAACAACTCCATCGTAGAGTTTGACCTTCAGGGCAAAATCACAGGTCAGAGAAGCGGCAATCTCATTCCTGACACCCGCACTAATTTAGGAATGGAGTCACTGACTTACGACAAGAAGAACAAAGTGATTTGGACTATGCCTGAGAGCACACTGAAATCTGACAACGACGGAAATTATGGTGATGCCACCAACGGGGTTACCAATATGCTCCGGCTTATTGCCTTCGACACCAACTTCTCAAAGATTCGTGAATATGCTTACAAGATGGACGCTCCTGAAAACCTCAAGCAAGCATTCAGATATGCCGTGGGTGTGAGCGACATCGAAATTCTTGACGACGGACGTATTCTCGTATTGGAGCGTGAGGCATTTATACCCAAGTTGAGATATGGAGCCTGGACAAAATGTAAGATTTATCTTGTAGATCCTTCAAAGGGCACTCAGCTTAGAAATGGTACGACTCTCAGTTCCGATAGTCCGTTCCTAAGCAAGACACTCATTTGGTCTTGCCAGACCACAATGTCATTCAACGGCCTTAACTGGGCTAACTATGAAGGCATGTGCCTCGGTCCCAAACTAAACGACGGAAGCCAGACTCTCATTCTCATCTCCGACTCTCAGGACCGCTATCAAGGCTTGCTTCAAGACTGGATCAAGACCATCGTCATAAGCCAATAAAACACCAGCGACATGCACCGACTAACAATAACGATTCTTATGGCTGCCATCACTTTCAGTGTTGCGACAGCACAAGAACAAAAATTCATTATCACTCTTAACAACACCGGAAAGGATGCAAAAACCGATGTGCCTGAAGTGGTGACACTGAACGATGTGAAAGGGCATGCATTTACCGTAAAGAGCGCCACAGTCAGCTCTGAGGGTAAAGAGCTGCCTTGTCAGCTCGATGATCTGGACAACGACGGTAAAGCAGACGAGTTGGTATTTGTTTATGATATCGCACCGAAATCCAGTAAGACATTCGACATCACATTGTCGGCAAAGTATGCCGGGTCACAGCAAGGAACAAGAGTTTACGCCGACATGATGCTCAATGACAAGAAAGGTAAACATCCGCTCATCACCGCCCTTGAGGCGCCTGGAGACAGCTATATTTACAGCGACCTCTACCACCATGGGGCAGCCTTCGAGTCAGAGTTTACGGCATACCGTATCTATTTCGACCACAGACAAAACATTGACATCTTCGGTAAAAAGACCTACAGACTGGAGCTCAAAGACACTGGATTCTACACCTCTGAAAAGCAACTGTCCGAAGGATATGGCAACGACGTTTTGTGGGCGGGTCAGAGTGTGGGATGTGGAACCCTGAAGCTGTGGAACGGAGCCAGTCCACAGAACTGGACAGATGTGCGTCTCAGAGGGCAACGCATTATCGCAGCAGGCCCCGTTCGCAACATCATTGAGGTTTATGACCTTGGAGTGAAGGTGGACGGAGAAGAGAATCCCTATGATGTGACCGCCGTTTACACACAATATGCAGGCCACCGAGAAGTGAGGGTGGACATAACACTCGATCGCCCCATGAACACACCTTTCCTCTGCACCGGAGTCCAGAAGATAGGCACTTCTGAGGAAGCGCAGAATAGCAATGGTGGGATACGTCAGGAAGGATTTGTAACAGAAAACGGAATCGCAGCCTCTTGGGGAGCAGACTTCCCAGAGATGGGCAAGAAGGACATTTTCCCGCCCGAAGCGGTCGGACTGGCGGTCAAAGTTCCCCGGCAATATGTGGCGACAACTTCCACCGACGACCTCAACTATTTGGTTGTTCTTGGAAAGCCGGGAATCCAAACACTTCACTACTACGTCACTTTTGGAGCTGCAAAAGAAATCCACGGTTGCCACAATGCCCAGGAGTGGTTCAAATATGTTGAGGACAAAGCTTTTGAAAACTTAGATTGATTTTGGTATCAAATGTAGCAAAGGTAAAACAGCCAAAAGCACAGCGGAGACAATAGCCAGTCTCCGTTTTTTTGTCCTGACGAAGACCAAAGATAGTGCAATAACGACGTAAAGCGCTATCACCTCCAGAATATTTGGAGAGTATGCTATAGTGGAACAAGGCAGTCCCGACACTGTCTCAGCCACTGCGAGCATGGCATCGGTCAGTCGGTTCAAAATCCATGTCATCAGCTGTACAGCCGGATTCAGCCAGCAGAGGATCCACCACAACACAGAAGTCCACATAATCGCAACTGCGATAAGCGACACAAACAGGTTGCTCAGAAGTGAGTAGAGCGGTACCCTTCCAAAATGATATGCCACAACAGGAAAAGTAAATAATGTGCAAGTAAACGAGATGGCAAGTATGTCAAGAACATATGCCCACCGCCCTGTACGGCTGTGAAGCCATTCCGACAAAGGAATGCCCATAACCGCTATACCGACTATCGACAGGAACGACAATTGGAAACCCACGTCCTTGGAAAGAAGAGGATTTGCCATCAGCATGACAAAGCATGCCAACGAGGCGGCATTACCCATTTGACTGGAATTTCCGGCAATCCAAGCCAACTGAAACACAGTACACATCACTGTTGCTCGGACCAAAGACGGTGGAAATCCAGCTATATATGCAAAAGCCCAGATACATGCCACAACCAGCAAAGCGGTTATTCTGCGCCAGCGGCGAAGCAGAAAACCACGCATCAGCAAAATATCGAGCAAACCGACAATCACGGTCAGATGAAAACCCGATAGAGCCAGCACATGGCTTAAGCCTGCATTGGAGAAATTATCACGTATCTCCGATGTTATTCCCTCTTTGTTTCCTGTAGTCATCGCCTCAACAACCGCTGCCGCCTCATCAGTAAAATCTGCTTGTCTGTATCGCTCTCTCATCAACAACGATAGACCCGAATTGGTGCGCAATCTTTCATGTTGACTGGCCCACTTTACGCTGTCGGCGTTATCACTTGAAGGACGTAAATATCCCCATGCACCCGATGAGCAATACATAATTGTAGAGACTCCTTTGTAAAACAGGTAGCTCTTATATGACTCAAAAGAACGGAAGAGTGTGTCACGTTTCTCCTGCGAATGACGGACATAGGGAGATGTAGGCTGGTTGAAATAAGACAACAGCCAGATAGAGTCCCCTTTCACCAAATCGGGAGGTGTTGGATGCAGTGAATCGTCTTTCGCTATATATGCGAGACTGCGGCCGCCTTCTCTATTCTGAAACTCAATAGAGTACCAACGGTGTTTCTCCTTTGGATTATCCTTTACCACTCCGAAATGTACAGCATGTCGTCCAAAGTCGCCATGTTCTATTTTAAGGACATGCCAATGGGTGAGGAAACATCCTAAGAAGAAGAATGCCGGCAACACAACATAGGGAAAGATATGCTGTTTCCTCAAAAAGCCTGGAAATACAGAGACCAATCCTGTCAATGCAAACAAGGCGAAACTAATCCAAAGCGGCGGATGTGCAAGCTCCAGAAAGGCCGCAGAAACCAACACACCTGTCACAAAGAATATGGCGGGTCTCAGTACAGGGTATTTATCCCACATCACAGATTCTTAAGATAATCAATACGTGCATGAGGATCATCTGCTCCGAACACAAAACTGCCGGCCACCAGCACGTCGGTACCGGCCTGCGCCAGGCGTACAGACGTGTCTTTGTTGACACCACCGTCAACCTCTATAAGAGCCTTAGACCCGGTACGGGAAATCATCTCTCTCAACTGACGCACCTTGTCGAGTGAGTGCTCAATAAATTTCTGTCCTCCGAAACCCGGATTCACGGTCATGAGCAGCACCATGTCCACGTCCCGGATTACATCCTCAAGCATGCAGACAGGAGTTGACGGATTGAGAGTTACACCGGCTTTCATACCCTCTTCATGAATTTCATGAATCACACGGTTGAGATGGACACACGCCTCATAGTGGACATTCATCATCATAGCCCCCAATGCCGCCACCTGCTTCACGAATTTCTCGGGATGCACAATCATAAGATGAACGTCGAGAGGTTTTTTGCATATCTTTGACACCGCCTCAAGTACAGGGAAACCGAAACTTATATTCGGCACAAACACTCCGTCCATCACGTCAAGATGAAGCCAGTCAGCATTGCTGCTGTTAATCATATCTATGTCTTTCTGCAAATTGGCAAAGTCAGCGGCCAACAGCGAGGGAGAAACTATCTGCATTGTCTTTCTGATTTAAATTAAACAATCAACGGCTTTCAATTCATTGGTTTTTCGGATTGTCGTTATCTCAAAGGATTGAGGTATCAAGGTTTCTTAATCTTGAGGTCTCAATCAATCTTTTCTCCGTTGACAACTACGTTCTTAAGTCTCAGGCCATCTACAGGGCGTGCTGAGAAAGCCTTTTCCTTACCACGGTCTTTGCTGTCAATATCCTCAAACGAGAAATTCTTGAGTACATACTTATCTGATCCGCTGACATTGAAAAACACACCCGCATCAACATTTATATTCTTAAACGAGATGTCGTTACATTGCGACAGTGGCATATCCGGGCGGTCCTCTTTCTTATAGAACTGTGTCCAAGGCTTGACAAGCAGGAAATTGCGGCATTTACCCGTAAAGTTCTCAACCAGTACATATTCGTAATGCTGAGGTGTGTCGGGACGCATCTTCAGCCATAGCACATTATTGGTATTGTCGCTGTGGCAGTTACGCATTATGACATTCCAATCGTGCACGGATTCCGAACCAAGAGTCATACAGCCATGTGTTGTTCCGTAATGGCAGTTCTCAACAAGGATATTGTAGCACGGGCCGTTCTCCTCAGCCTTGTCCGCAAACGTGCCCTTGCCGCCCTTTAGAACCACAGCGTCGTCGTTCACATTCATATAGCAGCCTCTGACCACCACGTCATGACAGACGTCTATGTCAATCGCATCGGTAGATGGTCCCTTAATGCCGGTCGTTGACGAGTATATATACAAATCCAGGTAACGTACATGGTCACACTTGTAGATATGGTTTGTCCAGAAAGGAGAGTTTATCAGGCGCACATCCTGAATCGTCACGTTCTTGGAGTTGGATATATATGTGAGACGTGGGCGCTGGGCATCTTTGTTCGTACACTCGCGGTTCCACTCGCGACGGATCCAGAACTCCTCCCAGAAAGACTGGCCGTTTCCATCGATTGTGCCTTTACCAGCGATAGTGAAGCCGTCAACTCCGTCGGCATTGATCAGGGCGCAGAAATACTTGCAGGTCTGACCTTCTATACGGGTCTCCCTAATCTCAAAATCACGAATACGCTCTGACCCTTTCAGAACGCCGCCTTCTTCAACGAGCAGATGGGTTTTAGGCTTAAAAAACAGGCTGCCAGAGTAAAACGTGCCTTTGGGGACAACAATCACACCACCTCCCTCAGACGATGCCTTGTCAATTACAGCCTGTATCTCTTTTGTCTGGATATCCGTGGTGCCTTGGCGCACACCATAGTCGGTTAAGACAAATCTTTTTCCCAGTGTCTTTACATCAACTTTGGCACTGTCGAGGAACCATGCATCCATAGCCTCACCGTTTGGCCACACTTCTTTCGATGGTTTATTCTTAGCTGAAGCATTGACCGACAAGGACAAAACAGTAAGCACAAGGCTCAATCTTACGAGGTTTTTCATAATTTTGTTGTTGTTTGGTTTTATTCGCAAAGGTAATAATTATTTGCGAGAAGAGAGAAAGAAACTGGCCAAAATCATGAAAAAACAAGAAAAAATCTGTAACTTTGTCAATAAAACCAACTGCGCATATGAGAATCTTACACACCGCAGACATACACATCGGACAGACACTCTACCAGAACTACTCACGCACAGAGGAGCATCTCTTCTTTTTCAGCCAGATAGAGGAGTGGATTAGAAATTATAAACCTGAGGCATTGGTCATCAGTGGAGATGTATTCGACATACAAATGCCCGGAATAACGACGAAGAAGTTCTTCAATGACTTTTTCGTCGAGCTCCACAGACAATTTCCCGAACTGACCATCGTCATCTCAGCCGGCAACCACGACTCCTCGTCAAGACTGAACGCCGACCGCATGATTTGGGAAGCACACAACGTTCACATAATTGCCACACCACCTCCTCCCGACCTTTCAAGAGCGAGGGAGAAGTGGCAGGAGGATTTCATCGTACGGACCGAAGGCGGTTATATCATTGCACAGCCATTCCTTCCTGGTGAGAGGACCGAGCAGATTCAGTTTTTGCTTGACTATGTAAATGAGGAAAACAGCTGCCATAAGCCTGTGGTTATGACCGCACATGCCACTGTGGCCGGCACAGACTGGACCGGACATGAGTTTATAGGCAATGTCAGGACCGTGGAGGCAAATGCTTTCGGACGGGGATTCGACTACCTTGCCATGGGACACATTCACCGACCTCAGACTATCGGACATCTAAATGACGTAGAGGAGGAAGTTGTTACATATCCCGCTCCGGTCATCCGCTACAGCGGAAGTCCGCTTAGAATCAGCTGCGACGAGGAATACCCTCATAGCGTCAGCCTCGTGGACATTGACAGCCATGGTGGAGTAGTGACAGTCAGGCAACTGTTCACCGAAGAGCTTCTAAAGTTTCACACTCTTCCTGCCGACGGCTCATCTTTCACATCGTTTGATGAGACTATGGAGGCCATAAAAGCATTCGCAGAGCAAACTCAGAGAGGATATTTCAGAGTCAGGATCGACATCGGAGCAGACATTCCACCAGACTTCAACCAAAACGTGTATGACATCATAGAGAGCCGACCTTATGTAAGGTACAATCCTAAAATCATCTGGACAGGACGTAAAGAGCAAGGAATCGACATTGGCGAGACAGCAGTATTCGAGATTGCCGACTTGCAGCAGATGACCGACCCACTTAAGTTCATAGAACGCACCATCGACAGATACCCCGACATATCGCTCGACGACATCAGGATAATGTTCAAGGAAGTTGAGAGAGAAATCGAAGGTAACTGAAACGCAAAACACCTGTATAATGAGACTGAAAGCACTGCATCTTAGGAACATCGCCTCAATCATCGAGGCGGACATCGATTTTGAGAAAGACCTGAGCAACCGCGTGACAGGCGACCCGGCATCAATATTCCTTATATCCGGTGACACCGGTGCCGGGAAATCAGTTATTCTCGACGGAATCGCCATGGCGCTGTTCATGACCACGCCTCGCATCAACAGCGTGGAGGGAAAGCAGCACAACCTCTTCAACAACGGGATGAGGGAAAGCATAAGCACCAACGACATAAGGCAGTACACCAGAATCGGGATATCACCGAAAGACGAGTCATACAGCGAGGTGGAATTCACAGGTAACGACAACATTGAATACAAAGCCCGCCTGTCACTCGGAATCAGTCGTAACCACACGTTCAAAAACATGGTGTGGGCGGTAAAAAGGGGAGATGACGACTGGATTACGAAAAAAACCTCCACCAAAGAAATCATAACCGAAGCCATCGGGCTGTCGTTCGAGCAATTCTGCCGAATCGCCATGCTTGCACAGGGGCAGTTTGCCGAATTTCTGACTGGCAAGAAGTCGGAAAGGCAGGAGATATTGGAGCAACTCACGGGAACAGAGCATTTCAGCGCCTACGGCAAAGCCATCAACGACATCTACAAGCGTGCCGACGCAGAGAAGAAAGCCAAACAAGCCGGATATGATGCAGAGCTAAGCCACGTTCTGAGCGAGGAAACGCTGCAAGAGCTTGACGACGATTTGGAAGTGTTCACAAAGCAGCTGTCCTATGCCAACCTGGAGGTGGAGCATTCGTCAAAAGCCTTGTCCACACGTATGAACATCAACCGATGGACAAGTGAGCTCAATGAAGTTCGCATTCAGATGAAGGAAGTGGAGCAAGTGATGAACAGTGATTCTTATTCCAAAGCCGTAAAGCTCATCAGCGACTGGGAAGAAACGGCTGAAGCGAGAGCCAATCTTGTCAATCTTAAATCCACACAAAAGGCAATAACCGAGGAGGAAATCAACTTGAGTCGCAGCAGTGAGGAACTCCAAAAACTGGTTGGAGGAGAGCCGTCGCTTCAGGATTTAGACTTGAAAGCCATCACCGAAAACATCAAACTTCTGACCGACCGGAAAAACACATTGCATAGTCTGTCGGAAGGGCTCTTATCAGCAGATAGAGAGAGCAAGTGGCTCATTGCCACGGAAGAAGAGATACAGCGGGAGACCGAATTGCTTGAGCGGCTTCGCAACAACAAAGAACTGGCAGAGGAAGCCTTTAAGAAAGCAGAGTCGGAATACCATGACGTAAACATCAAATTCTCCACGCTTGCAGCTGGGTTGGATGACACACTCGTAAGACTCCGAGCCCAGATGCATGTCAACGGGGCGGAAATGTGTCCATTGTGTGGACAGAAAATCAACGAGCATATCAGCACAACCGCGTTTGAGGAGACATTAAAGCCTTTCAAGGAGATGGAGAGCATGTCAAGAGAGAATCTTGAGGCAAAAAGAAAGGAAAGCAAGAAAGCAGGCAAGAACTACGACACACTCAAGGGTAGCCTTGACGAGAAAATCAACGGCCGTTTGGGATACAAGCGCAGAAAGGAAGTGTTCGACCAGACTGCTGCCATGCTTTACACAAAAGCTTCAGAGCTTGGCATTAACAGAGGCGAAGAGGCTCAAGAGCAAATCCAGGCGGCATTGAAAGAAGTTGAATTTCAGACGAAGAAGATGGAGTCTCTTCAGAAAACTGTGTCAAATATTGAGAAATCACGCGCTGCGCTAATACATCTCAGGGAGGGGGAAGAGAGATATCTTGCCGTTGTCAAGGAAAGTGGGCGTAATATAAAGATTCTGGAGGAGATAGAGAACCGTAAGGAAGCATACCATCCCGCAAAGCGGCTTGTCAATGAGACCGGGAGCAAGATAAAGACACTGGCAGGATCCGCCTCAACCCTCGAGAGGCAAATCGAGAAGTCTCTCGTAGATTTCGCTCCAGGAGAGGATCACATGGACTTGTCCCATTTGGAAGAGTGGAAAGTTGAGAGCGATGACCGGCGCACATATATTCTCACACAGATGGCAGAGATAAGATCCAGGCTTGAGGAAAACGACAAAAATCAGAGAAAGCTGAAAATATGCGCAAAAGAGTTGAATGAGGCGACTGAGCGTTACAATAAATGGGCGATACTGAACAGCCATTTCGGCGACTACAGGTTCAGGGCTCTGGTTCAGACCTATATATTAAGGCCTTTGCTCAACAACGCAAATGTTTACCTCAGAAAAATCACCGACCGTTACACTCTCACATGCGACGAGCAGAACGACCACCTGGCAATACTCGTTCACGACAACTACAACAAAGGCCAGGTCAGGAGTGCAACCGTCCTGTCGGGGGGTGAGAGGTTTATGGTCTCACTCGCACTCTCTCTCGCACTCTCATCTCTCAACAAGCAGGGTATGAATGTGAACATCCTCTTTATAGACGAGGGTTTCGGAACACTCGACGAGCACTCACTTGACTCCGTAATGACCACGCTCGAGCGCCTTCAGGACATAGCGGGGCAGACTCACCGACGAGTCGGAATTATTTCCCACCGCGAGGAACTGGCAGAGCGGATACCAGTTCAGATTTCCGTGGTGAAGCAAGGAGAAGGAAGAAGCCGCATCATAGTATGATGCGGCTTCTAAGTCGGATCGTAGCCATG
>JAZUMZ010000017.1:0-21616 GCA_045603885.1 Bacteroidaceae bacterium
CCTGCCGTGGCTGCTCCGTAATCGCCTGCCGTGGCTGCTCCGTAATCGCCTGCCGTGGCTGCTCCGTAATCGCCTGCCGTGGCTGCTCCGTAATCGCCTGCCGTGGCTGGCTCGCCCGGTTTGGCGTTTCTCTCGTTGGTACACTTGGATTTCACGTACTCAAATGTAGCGCGGCACAGATGGGGAATATCGATGCGTGCACCAATCTTGATGTGCGTGCATGCCAACTTTGAATCATCAGCGTCACGGTCAAAGTCACCACTGCCTTCTACCTCATGGTAGATGCTATTTCCCGGTGAGTAGTAACTCAGCACGTCGATCGGATTCTCGCAGAAATGAAAACCCTCCTCACATACCTTAGCCTTTGGCGTGTCGTACTCCTTTCCTTCCTCATACTGAAAACCACGACACTTTAGATCCTTGCTGAATCCCTTGTAGCCCTTGATAACTGTCATTTGCTTTTTCTCGTTCATACCTATATAATATTTATTGTTCGATTAATGGGAGAATGCCGTGGTTCTTCAATCCTTGATAGAGGAAGAGACGGCCTTTCTGAGTCCACTCCGTATTCAGTTTGGCATCCTGCCTGCCGTCGGTGTGGCTGAAACTGAAAGGCTTGCTATGGACGTAGCCTTGGGAAATGTAAGGCGCATAGAGAATCCACTGGCCGTTTACCTTGTGCTGCACATGTAGTTGCTCGAGGATCTTGTTGAACCGCTTCGCGGACATGCCGTAGTCTTGTGCAATCTGAGTGGTGGTGACAGTCGCCTTGCTTGCAAGAATGGTGTCGTAGTAGGATATCTTCGGCTGCATCTGCTCAATCTCCTGTGTGAGAGTCAGGACTTGCCGCTCTGCAGCATCTGCACGCTCAGACTCCAGCAACTTCTGTTCGTACTGCTCTGCCCAGGCACGTGCAGCCTCTGCAGGATTTGAGAAGTTGGGGAGGGCGGTCATGGTAGTACGTTCAAGTTCTTCCCATCTGTCTATGATCTTCGCCCTTAATGCTACATCATAACCACTAGCAAGAAGAAAACATGCTTTTTTGTTAAGTTCGTAACATGTTCTTTCCTCGCCTTTGTTATCGGTATATTTTGCTTCGGCTATAACATATTTACTATTTGTATTGCCACCGAAACAAAAGTCAAGCAGAATATTCTGAGTTTTTTCAGAAAGAAATTTATATTGCGTTCTGTCACCTCTATGATATTCATCTTTAATGTTGTCAGGTTTAACCAATCCAGATGTGGATTTGTTAATCTTCTCTATCAAATTGCGAATATCACGCATCACGTGGGCATGTTGTTTGCCCGTAACCTCAGCAATCTGTAGTGAGGTCATGCCGTTGACCTGCTGGCCATTGAATCTGATAACTTCGTTCATACCTTATTATTATATATTCAACACCTTAGTGTCACCTTCACGAAGAGGACGGATGATAACAACGTCAGCAATGTTGTTGTCCTTGCGGAAGAGTTTCTTCGTCTCGTAGTCCACCACATTCTCCGGCATACCAGTCTGCTTGATGATAGAAACCAATGAACAGGCAGAACGCATCTTGCTTGCATCCTCGCAAAAAAAGTGCGCTATAGAGCCGGGCTTAATCTTCCGAATTTCTTCTGTAGTTACGTTCATTTTGTTCAATTTCTAAATATTATTTAAATTATTACCAAAAAGTGAGCAGGTTTGCGAAAATATTACTATATTTGCGGTGTCAAGACATAATAGGGAGTGATAAAACCGCTTCCCTGCTGCACTTGTTTGTTTAATTGCGAGTGCAAATATACACAGAATATTTCTAATAGAGATATTTTATAGGTAATATTTAAGGATAATTTAAATAATAACACAAATATTTGCACAATGGATAAGAAAAAAGTTGGAGCAAGAATTAAGGCCTATATGAAGGAAAACAAACTGACGCAGGTAGAACTTGCGGCAAAGGTTGGTATCAGCCAAAGTTACATCTCTGGTATGATTAATGGCGATAAAGATACGCTTCGCCTGGCAGAAATAATATCTGAGACATACGAGGTAAGTCTTGATTGGCTGATTAATGGCGAAAGAAGTTTTGACCTGCCTCAGCAGGATAATATTACTACGCAGTATAATAATATTGCCAATGAAAAAATGAGGTACCTGGAGCGTGCTATGGAATTATTTCAGAAGTATATGGATAACGAACAACGCTACCAAGAAATAATCAAGGAGAATCAGGAAATATTGAAGCAGATGGCCGCGATACAACAACTAATAAAGGAGGGATAAAATGGTGTTATGAGTGACTTCAATAGATACCAAAAGGCCTTATTAACCATTCTGAGCCTTATTCTTTGGGGTCTTTTCATATGGGTACTGTCTCTCTTAGGCTTTGGAAGCAGTCAAGACCCAAGTGGAATAAACCAAGATGACTACTACGATAGTAGGATAAAATAATTATCGTTCTTTGAAAATAATTATGCTACGGAAAGTTGGGAGGAAAAGGGCGAGAGTCCCCCTTACCCTTGGAGGGGTTCGACTCTACGCTACCTTCATGCTGACGGATGGGTCGGTGTGGATGAAGTGTGCGACCTGGCATCAATCCAACGATGCTTCGGCTATCGGGGATTTCAGAGTTGGCTCTGCTTACTGGCATCCCGAATCAGTCCTGCCATTGGCCTTGTGTCCTCCTTGCCTACGATGAAGTCGGAGTGTATTCAGCCGTCTCTACTCCAAAGGTGAAATAAAAATCCCCACCAGATAGTTCGAGTAACTGATGGGGATTGTGCCTGGCGGCATATATCTGTATGAACGATATATTCGATTCACTTGTCAACTCGAACTTGACGGGTGCAAAGTTAGGAATAAAATAGAGACCACGCAAAGGTCATTAATCAAAAATAACGTTACAAATTGAAACTAGTAAATTTAAAAACGGAGGTAAGAAATGAGTGGATAGAAAAGGTAAAAACGGACAAGTGATCATGGTGTTACCAAATGGTAACTCGCTGTGGTGATGCTTGATAACTTGCAACGGCTGATTTTACTTGGGAATCGGGTGATTGTCCCGAAAGAAAGCCCTACCCCGCGGGAGTCACAAAGGGAAAGGGAATTGTGGAAACGATTTCCTTTTGTTTTTGACCTACGAAAAGGGTGAAGCGGTGTAAGTCACTGAGAATCAGGCATAAAAATTGTAAGTTTAACTCTTAAAAAAAAGGATTTGCATTTGTTATTATTTGCAGCCTTTTGTTTTCATATGTTGCAGGGTGTTACTTGGTGTGTTACCAACTTATAGTGTGATACTGACACTAGTAACACCTGCGAGTTAAAAAGTGTAGAATTAACATAAAATTACAATGATTATTCCAAAATTAACATTTATTTTTGACCGCAAGAAGCAGGCGGGAGAGAAAGGCAAGGGAGTCGTGGAACTGAGAATAGGTGCAGGCAAGGATCGCCGTTATGTAAGCACTGGTATATGGCTTAGGCCGAAGGAGTGGTCGAACGGCTCCGTAGTTGGCCGTAAGGATTGGCATGAACTTAACAAGACACTCGACACGCTTAAGCGCAAGGCTTCGGAGATAGTGATTAGGATGATGGAGGAGGGCAACCTTGAACTGATGGCCATACCCGAACTGCTGAGGGACTGCATACTGCAGCAGAAGACGTTCATCGAGTATGCAAAGGACTTGGCCGAGCGCAGGTACGGCAAGATTTCGGACGGCACCAAGGAGCATTACCTGCTTTTCTTCCGCTTCATGGAGGAGTGGGGAGGCATCACGTACTTTGCGGACATCACGGAGAGGAAAGTGATGAAGATGGACGAAGTGCTTCAAAAGAGAGGTCTGAAAGAGGTGTCGAGATGGAGTTACCACAAGATATTGAAGACGTTCATCATTCAGGCGGTAGAGGACGGACTTGTGAAGAAGAATCCCTATAGCAGGCTTGACATCAAGAGGGGAGGCGAGGACGGACTGAAACGCTTCCTCACTCCCGAAGAGTTCCATCGCTTCGAGGCCTGCGAGATAAACGTCGAGTATCTTGAAAGGGTGAGGGACTTGTTCGTGTTCCAGACGTACACGATGATGAGTTATCAGGACTTGGAGAAGTTCGACTATAGGAAGTGTGTGCAGGTGGGCGGTCAGACGGTCTATCAGGCATGCAGGATGAAGACCAACCAGCCCTTTACAATCGCCCTATTGGAGCCTGCGATGAGAATCCTGCAGAAGTACGGCTACAGACTGCCCATCATATCGAACGTGAAGTACAACCTATATCTGAAAGCAGCGGTCACGTATGCGGGGATAGACAAGCGGGTGACCACGCACTGGGCAAGGCACACTGGGGCAACCATGCTCCTGAACGAGGGGAAAGTGCCGATGCACGTCATCCAACACATCTTGGGACACGCATCGATCAGGGAGACGGAGAAGACCTATGCGAAGTTGATGGACGAGACGATCGTCGAAACAATGATCAACTTCGGTGAGGCCACGAAGAGAGTCTTCACGCCCAAATAACTAATGAGTGTCAGAACTCCGCGTTTTTTTACTCTGCGTTTTTTGGAAAAACGCGGAGTTATGGGCACAAAAAAGGGAGGGTTGTCAGCCCTCCTCTTTCTTTATCTTAATGCCGAGGTATCGTGCATAGGCACGGATGGCATTCTCGATGAAAGCCGTCTTGTTGTCCTGCAGTTGCAGGATTTCCCACACATCACGGCTGACCCTCCACGAATAGCGGAGAGCACCTGCCTCACCGCCCTTTGGCTTGCGCCCTGCGTTTGGCCTTGCACCGCCATGGGTGCCGACCGGCTTTGGCGGCAGGGACTTGTTGTAGTCGAGTTTGTAGGCGTGGGCAAACCGTGCAAGCAGTTCGTCCATGTCAGGGCAAATTAACTTAGTCCGGCCGTGTTCCGTCAGCCATTGGCAGATGTCTGATCGGGTGACGGACAATTTCTGAACGCTCTTATCCCTCATGGGGATAGAGAGGTTGAATACTTCTTGTTCCATGTCTGATTTGTTCATACCTTATTGTTATAACGTAATCATTTGCGAATTATTGCTCTATTTTCTTGATTTCTTTATCCAAGCACTTAGCAAACCTGCGCAATTCGCTGATTTTTCCATTGGCATACATAATGCCATAGAGTCTGTACCCGCAAAGTTTATACAATTCTTTGATGAATGATGCGGTGGTATTCATTGTACCTCGCATCTGCTTTGCCATTGTAACTGATAATTGAATCTTTTCCATAATTATAATGATAATTTCTGAACTGAAAAACTGAATTGTTTTGCCATTCAGTTTTAAAAACTGAATGATGAAAATCGGTGGCAAATCATTGGAAATACCACCGATTTATAGTTTTTACTATCCCAAAAGTCCGATAAGGAATAGGATGATGAAGAGGATGGTTGCTATTAAACGTTTCATACTGCATCATACTGCAATCTTGATATTAGTGGTACGTTTGTTCTCATTATACTCCCTGACGACCTCCATCTGAGCGTTGACGAGGTCTACGATGCGCTGATGGTGCATGGTGAATTGGTCGTGCTTGCCATAGCACTGCTTGATGGTGTAGTCGGTCAAATCGACCTCGACTGTCTCCACACGTTCGCTTCCAATCCTTGCTGAGAGAATCAGCGAGTAAGGCCTCTCGAAGTAACGGCACTTGAACACGCAATGCTCCATGGCCGTGCCCTCTTCACGGAACGCCTCGACATCACGGAGCACTCGGCACTCAATCAGACCGTCGGAGAGAACCATGTCGTAGAAACGCTTCCTGCGCTTGATATAGTCTTCGTTAATCTTCTTGTTGCGCTCTATCTCCTTTTGGATCTTCTTATACTCTCGGGCGACCTTGTTCTCCTGCTGCTTTCGCACCATCATGCGGATGAAGCGGTCGTGGGTGGCTCTGAGGTCAGCGGGAGCGATATAGACTGGGTTGTGCCAATCTTTCTTGCATACGATGATGGCGTAGACCATATCAAGCCAAAGTGGGATGGTCTCTTCGTTGAAAACAAAGCCGTGTCGCTTGGCAATGGTGTATGCACGGCAGGTCTCTTTGAGATATGTGCGGTACATGAGATAGCCAAACATCGGGTTGCCCTGCTTATACATTGTCTCTAACACAGGGTTGTTGCAGATGATGCGCCCAAGTTCCTTGGGGTCTCTCTTCTCACACATGACACGCTCTCCGTCGGTCTCGGAATGGGAACCGATGGAAAGGTCCATCAGCCATGAAAGCATGTTGCCTGCATAGTTCCTGCGGTTTTCACGAAGACGGATATTTGAGCCAATGGAAAATGTGTCGTATGACGAGACGTTCATGCCGAGTCTGGTCTTACTGAAATACGCCTTGTCCTGACCGTCGCTGAACTCACGCATAATCTCCACACAGAAAAAATGGGAGGTGGAATTGTCATCGAAGCGATAAAGGCGGTAGAGCCTCTTCACTTCGAACTCACGGATATTGGTGAAGACGGTGAAATATGTGTAGTACGTCATGTCGCACGAAAGGCTCTCACGCTTTGCCCACTCCAAACACTCCACTGAAATATCCTGGGAGAGAGTGGCATTAATCTCTGCCACCCTCTTCTCAAACTCGTTTCTCGGTTTCATAATCAGAATTCTCCAAATAAATCCAACTCCTTACACTCGTTATCTCTCTTGTCCTTGACGATGGCCTTAGCCTTGCTTATCTGCTTGGCTGATGCAACATCTTTAGGCTCTATACCATCCATATGGCCGACCTTGGCATTGACCTTGCCTTTTGGCAGGTCTAAATCCTTGTCATCTTCTTGGTAGTAGTGGACAGCCCAACCGTACACGACTGCATCTTCTACATATGCGGCACCTCCCTTGGCCTGCTTACGAGCCTGCGAGGTGATATAGTTGATACATTCGTTAAGGCTCTTCTTCTCGTCCTTGTAACGCTCTGCAAATGCAAAGTCCTGCTGCGCCATATTGTCCAAGTGACGCTTGATAATCTCCTTGAAATCCATAATCAAAAATCGATTAAGTTATACATTCTTTGTAATTTCTCAATAATCTGTCGGGCAAGATGTTCATTTTGGGGATAGCCATCCATTATTTCGAGTTCGTCCAGGAAAGCACCAAAAGAGGTTGCTTCCCTGTCTGCCCATTGCTCTTTTGTCAGCATATCCTAAAAGTCGAACATCTTAAACTCTTTGGTATAATACTTAGCCGTGACGATCGTGTTATCCTCGTTCACGTCACACTCACAGAAGATGGTGTTGCTCCGGTTGTACTTGTGCTTCTTAAGAATCTCGCAAAGCAACACGACTGGCCCATTGAACGGCAGGGAGAAGATGATCTCGTTCCCCTCCACCTTTGCCGCACACACACTATTGGAGAACGTCCCCATGCGCACGTCGTCGGTGCCGATGGTCTTCCCCTCGAAAATCTCCTTAAACACGGACTTGACTTCGGCCATGTCCTCTACAATCTGAAATCTGCTTGAATCCATAATTGAATCTCCTATACTTTAAGTTAATAAATAAATCGTACCCTGCGGAGGAATCGAACCTCCGCAAGCACCAATGCAGGGTTAAAATAGGTCGTACATCTGTGTCAGCCTTACTTTCTGTAGGAAGCAGGCTCTTGCGGCAGGATAATTTGAGGAGCAAAGCCGCCCCTGCAAATCATCCCACCGAAGCCAAAGTCGGAAAGCGGTGAAACGTCTCATGAGAATAAAGCCTTGATTCCGTCAAAGTCCCGCTTGTTCCAAAGGTCGGCAATCTTGTCTTTCATGCCAACAAAGTTAGCGTGAATGATCTCCAACTGCTTCTGATTCTTACGTGCCATCGGGAATAGCGTGATGTTCATTCCGTCCTCGATGGTGTTGAAGCACATCATCATCTCTTGCAAGTCGCCCCTCTCGCTTCTGTGGCAGGGCTGAACATGGATATAGACCCCACGCCCCTTGTAATAAGACGTGGTGAGATGCAACTCCGTGAATGTCATGTCATAACCGCTTGCGTAAGGCTCAATGGCTACGAAACTCTCCAAATAATCTTTTGTCATACCGATATGCACTTAGTCCGTGTCGTGCGCAACTTCTAAATTGCTATTGAATAGGTGTTACCTCTGAATATAGGTCGTAGAACTTCCGAGTCCCATCTATTTTGGCTGAAATATGTGCTTTTGGGGAAAGGTGGTTGCTGAAATCCTCAGTGACACTGATACGATCCCCCTCTCTTGCAACATAAACAAGAGCCTTGACGTTTTCGTCGAAGACCCTCTCAATTGAATAAGTTCATCAATGGTCTTTCTCATGATCAGCCCTCCTTACTCTATTACACGGTAGAACGTCGCAACTCTTCTGTCTCCTTTGTACACATCTACGTGGTCGAGATCTAACTCGACTGTCTCCATCACATGTGCAGCAAAGAAAGCATCCTTGATACTTGTGTAACCGCTTCTCTCCTCATAGAAGAAAGAACCGTCATTTAATACCCGCTTGAAGCGGAAAACAACACTCTGATAATCCATGATCATTCATTTATAAGTTAAACAATAAATAATTGCAGGCAGAGAGGACTTGGACACTCTCTGTACCGCCGTATCGGATTTGCCCTATTTCACTATCATTCTGATGCAATAGACGGCTATCGCCACCCATATCAGCACATACAGAACCCTGATAACAGTCATCATAGCCTTGCCCCCAAACTTGACTTTGCAACATTATATATCGTGTACCAAACACTATCAAAGTTATTTATAAGGTGGTCTGCTGCAACCTCTATGACTTGTAGTGTCTCCCTCTTGCTCATGAGATCTAAGTCCCGCTTGATGCTGTTCCCGCACAACACCTCGTTGTACATAACATCTTCCCAAGTGTAATTGCCGTACTCGTTATGTTTGTTGTGGTCTTCTGCAATACGTGCGTACTGCCTAATAGTGATTCTCTTCATAATTAATCCTCCCAATTTTCGAAACAATCATCGTCAATAACCTCGCAGTTCTCTGCAAGTTCTTCATCCTTGTATATCATACCTATTTAATGTCTAAATATGTAACTCTAACTCTGTGTGCTTGTCTGCGACACATGAAAAACTCTCTCGCATTGTTTGCCCTGTAATGTTGTGCGGCTAAATCTTGATACATCTGATAGAGCCAGTATTTGTTGATTCTCATACCTTATATATAAATATGTAACATCTTGATAACTTCTCTGTCGTTCGGCAGGAATGTGCATTTCCCTGACTTCATCAGCCTATAGGCGGCAGAGCAAAGAGAAACCTCCCCTCGCTCTACCTTTGTGCGTAAATCGTTCATATCACTCTTGGCTTAGAATTTCACTCTCAGTCATTGTTCCCTTAATCAAACCAATCTCCCAAGAGATATAGTCGCACAAGTGATACACCTTTTGTCCGTATAGGTATTCCCAAACAGACATCAAGTGTAAAACACGCTCAACTTCAACCGCTGACAGATTCTTAGCATAAGCCTCGCAATCGTCATGGGGACGAATACCCTCGTCACACCATCTGCAACCATCATCCGTGCGCCAATTAACGCAACTCTCACACTTCTTACACATAAGACTTAATAACTCCAATTGTACTTTGTAATCTCGTCTCTCGTAATACACAGACCAGGATCGCAGTCGAGATTATCAATAGTGTCGAAATAAATCTCTTCTGCATCATTACCAATGTTTTCCATCATATAATGGCAAACATCACTCAACACACATGCTGCCTGGTAGTCCTTAATGCAGTAATACCCCTCATGTAGCCTGCCGCAAACATAGCCAAGTCCAATAAGGCTAGCCACGACGATGAACCGATAATAGTACTTCATAACTTGTAAATCGTTACGTTACTGAAATGATGACCTTGCAAAGCCATTAAGGCAATATTCAAGAGAATACCCGCCAACTCCCAAGAGTAGCAGGAAAGAACCGCATTACCCAAACTGTGGGTGTAACTGATAACATAATCTTTCATACCGATAAATATCAAATAGTGAATATATAATCCTCGTTGTTCTCTGCAGTTTAAAGAGGCTTGAAACTCTCCACCTTATTATATATATAGGCAGGCCGCATTACAACTCCTTGGCTCTCTATGTACTCAGCACTATTGCTTTCTTTCACCCAGCCAAGGGTGTTGCCCATTCGCTATAGCCTTTCAGAAGAGAACTGCCGTATCACCGTCCATCACTGCCAATCCCTCATTCTCTCGTCTCCGTGTTCCTGCCTACCAATCAAGGCTCGTTCCTCGTCTCCGTTTCAGGATGGGTGTCCCCTCGCATCTCCTTACTCAGCCAGTCTGTCAAACATCTCACTCAAACCGTTCGTTCCCACTCGTCAGCCTCTATCATTCCTTTCAGCGGTGTATCGGTCTAACTAGGTTTGCGAGGCAAAGGTAATAAAAAAATGAATACGTTGCCACGTTTCCAAGGAATAATTATAATTTCTTCACTTATAAAACGTTATAACAACATTCATTAACATAAATTAGGGCTAAAAGAAAGAATATGACACTTTTTTGGTGTTTTTCCTTTAAGACGATTTTGACTAACATTTTGTAACACAACTTCTTCTGAAAAGTTGACAAAAGTAAAGAAATATGACAAGTCTGAAATTGCACAATCGTTTGCACAAATTGAGCCATTTCGACATTCGGATAACATTTTTTAACGGTTGATTTTCAGAAAACACGGCTGAACGTTCTTCCAAATGGGCTATATTTGCGGGCGATAGCGGGTGTCTGATGGCGTGTTAAAATGTCAAGAAAACGCAGGAAATATGCAGAAACGGCATAAATATACGCAAAAAGGGCGATTTTAACGCATAGAACTACTATTATGGTAAATAGAGCCGAATTTTAACAATTGACGAGATATGAAGATAGGTAACATCACGGAGAACGGCAGGGCACTGGGCATGGGTTGCGCCTTTGCTCCTGCAAGGAAAGAGTGGATCGTGTCTGCCATCGGTGCGGGCGTAGGTCTTGCATCGAGTCTTATTGGCGGTGCAAAGGCTTCATCAGCCGCAAGGGCTGCGGAGAGGCGGCAGAGGGAGCAGGAGGCGAAAGAGGGCGCATGGTACGCCCGAAGGTACAACGAGGACTATGTGGATACTGCAGCAGGTCAGAACCTCGTCAGACGAGCCAAGGAATACGCCAAGGAGAATTGGAGGAAGGCAGCAGGATTGCAGGCCGTGGCAGGCGGCACGGATGCAGCCACTCAGATGGCCAAGGATGCAGGTAACAAGATGGTTGGCGACACTATCGCCAATATTGCAGCCACAGACCAACAGAGGAAGAGCCATGTGGACGACCTGCACCGTCAGGCAGAGCAGGGATTCGCCCAAATGGATATGAAGAGGGAGGCACTACGTGCCCAGAGCATCACGGATGCCGCCCAAAACGCTTCCAATGCCATCATGTCGGCAACAGGAGCAGTGGAGCAGGCAGGAGCAAGCAAGACAAGACTTAATGGCGGTAGCAATAATGGTAAGGTAGTGGAGACACCAGCCTCGACTCCTACGCCTGCACCTGCCCAAGTAGGGGACAACATATCGATAGGCGGCACGAAGTACGTGGGTACAAATGGGTATGTTGCCCCTCGCTATGACCGCTGACGTGATGGGCACGGAGGGGGTGTGGAGGGCGACCCCAAGGGGGTGGGGGTGTTGACCACCCGAACGAGGTACAGTAGAGAAATGTACAGACAGACATTTGCTTTTTTCTGACCCCCGGGTACTTACCACCTTTTCGAGTAACATGGCATGGGGTACTTTCCACCCGTTGAAGTGACATTGAGTAGTATATTTTTCAGAGAAATGATTTTATGACGATAGAGTTCAGGGATAAGGACTGGAAGTATTTGAAGCAGTGGCCTAACGTTGGTGTTCCAGAAAGGGGGATTCCTTTGCGTGGTGACCATGTTGTTTTGCATTGGGGCGACTACAGCGAGGAGTCTGAGGAATATGTTGTGTTGCGCAGGGTTTTTGACGGCATGCGTGACGATGTTGTCGTGTTGGTTGTAGAGAAGTATGAGTTACTGCGGGGAGTGCTGTCATCTTTATGATGAGGACGCGGACGGTTATGGCTGGTGTACCCATGGGCCTCGTGTAGGTTTGATGTGTCATTGCAGCACTGATGGTTGTATATGTTTTGAGGAGAGGATGTCTGATGGAAGTAGTGAGGAATAAGAACGGTACTGGTAAGTGTCTGAAGTGGAGTGATTCTGATTTGTCCTATCTTCGTGATCATTTCCCGACGGAGGCAGGCAGTGACATAGCGGAGCATCTTGGCGTATCTCCGACGAGTGTCTGTATGAAGGCGAAGGAGTTGGGCTTGCGGAAATCGAAGGAATTCAGCCGTAACGCCTATTCAGGTAGGTATGTGAACGGATATAAACATAATGCCATGAAATATAGTGGATAATAATTATTTATTGTTTAGTATATTGTTATTTTTATGAAGTTTAGTTTTAGGTTAGTAGTTATTTTATTTTTTTTATTAGTATTGAGTATTGGCGGTTTTCTATGTTGGGATAACATGGAAAGCCGCATTTTGAAGGAACAGTTGCGTGATCTGCGTGTTCAGTTGGCTGAGAGTCGGCAGCAGGAGGATACTTTCTATATAAGGGATTCTATTCCTGTCTGGAAGGATCGGATTGTCGAGGTAGATAGGACGGACTATAAGAAACTTCTGGCTGACAGGGAACTGATTAAGGAACTGAGGTTGAAGGTTGCGCAGGTTGAGGCTGAGAACAGGCTTCTGATGGGCACGCGGGACACTGTTTACTTGGAGCCGTCGAAATACGACGGCGTACGGGACAGCGGGAAGGTGCTTCGATACCATGATGAGTGGGCTGATTTTGCCTACTATGAGGAGAATAGGAGGCTGGAGTATGCGGTGAGGGATTCTGTGACTACTTACGTGGCGAGGGATTATAGGCATCGGTTCCTTTGGTGGAAGTGGGGTACAAAGGGGTACAGCGTGTATCATGTGAACCGTAATCCCCATTCTAGGATCTATTACAACAAGTACATTCGGGTGAAGAGATGATGAGGTTTTCCTGGGCAAAGTCGGTGGTCTCCGTAGTGCTTGTGGTGTGGTATTTTGCCATGCCGCAGTATAGTTTTGGTGGCTATGGAATAGCCACATGCGAAACGATTCGGGAACATCTGCTTTATCCTCTGAGCCATGCCAATATCTGGCACTTGGCGGCGAACATCCTTTGCCTCTGGATGATACCCTGTGAGTTACATTTGCTTTCTTCTTTCCTCTTGTCGGTACTCTGCTCGTTCCTGCCGTGCTTCATCGGTGAGGCTACGTGTGGGTTCAGCGGAGTACTTTTTGCCATTGTCGGCATGAGTTGGGGTAGGGTTCACAGGTTCAGGGACATGATCTGGAGGAACAAGTGGTGGCTGGTTATCCCGGTGTTTGTTCCTCATGTGAATGCCTTGCTGCATGTGTACTGCCTTGTTGCTGGGTGGCTATGGGGTCGTTGCTTTGACAAAGCAACATACAAAACAGACTGGGTATGAGGAAGGATAAGGCGGCGATAGATGCGGAGATTAAGGCTCTGATAGCCGAGAATCACCTGCGGAGGCAGGAGATCTACGGGCCTTATGACCAGTTGACTGGTGTCGGTTGCTATGGCTTCAAGGAAGGGAAGAGGGTGCATGTGACCATTCCCGACTGTCTGATACCAGAGATGTGGGTGCCGAAGGAGACGATGGAGCGCCCTATCTGGCAGGAGGTGTTGAAATACGGCACAATCAAGTCGTTTATCGAGGAAAGCGACTATATCAACGGAGAATATGATGAGGGCTACCATCAGGACGTGGAAGAGGCACTTTTCCAGGCGAGGTGTATCGATGATCCTGAGTTTGCGTTTATCATCGTAGACAAGATAGTGAAGAAGGAGACGGGTGACATGATACCCTTCTCCCTGAGATACGCCCAGCGGATGCTCCTGAACATCTTCGAGGACTTGCGCAGAGCCGGCAAGCCCATCTTCGTGGTCTTGCTGAAAGCCCGTCAGTGGGGAGGAAGTACGCTGACTCAGATGTACATCAAGTGGATGCAGGAGTTCAGGCATCCTAATGGGTGGAATGCCGTCGTTATCGCGCAGGCAGACTCCACCTCGAAGAAGATCAAGGCCATGTATCGTAAGGCCGTGGAGGCACAGCCGGGTTGGACTATCGGACTGCCCGGAGCGAAACTGCAGATGGGGCCTTACGAGCGTTCTGACTCCGATTTTCAGATTAACGACGGCAAATATCTGGTCAGGACTTCCGTTTTGAGCATCGCCTCTTTCAACTCGTTCGAGAAGTTGCGTGGTGACAACTACAAGATGGTGCACTATTCCGAGGTAGCCTCATGGAAAAGGACTCCTGAGCACGACCCTGACGAACTTATTTCCAACCTGCAGGGCGGTATGCTGGGCGTGGCTGACGAGTTAGCCGTGTTTGAGTCAACAGGCAAGAAAAACAGTGGCTATTTCTACGATTTGTGTCAGGATGCGATGGCCGAGAACACCACCTCTGCCTATAAGTTCCTGTTCATTCCCTTCTTCCTTATCGAGAAGGACATGAAGCCCATGGGCGAGGAGAGTTTTACGGCTGATGAGGAGTGGGCGTTTGCCGAGTGGCTGCTTGAGAACAGAAACTATGAGCAATGCCCCGCTGGATTCCGTGAAAGCGGCAAGTTCTTCTGGCGGTTGTGGAAGATGGGAGCCTGCTTTGAGGCCATCAACTGGTATAGGTATCGTAGAAACGAGCACAAGAGTCACGGCTATATGGCCTCCGAGGCTCCTATTGACCCCGTCGAGGCGTTCCGTAACGCCGGAAACGCAGTGTTTGACCCTTATGCGATAGATGATTTCAAGGAAGACTGCCAGGCCCCGAAGCGACCTTTATATACGGCGAACATCAACCTGCCTCCGTTTGAGTTTGACAGCAAGAAGGTGTACCTGAATGCCGACATCAAGAAGCGTGAGGACATGCAGGGCGAGTTGAAGGTGTGGGCAGAGCCGAACAACCATATCTTCAAGGTGAAGAACAGGTATATGGTGAGTGTGGATATTGGCGGTAAGAGTGATTCTTCCGACTATACCGTCATGACCGTCTTGGACTTGATGGGACTGTGCCCGGAGGTGAAGGGCAGGCCGCGAGTCGTGGCCAGATGGAGGGGACATATCCGTCACGACATATTGGCGTGGACTGCTGCCGCCTTGGCACACTACTATGACGATGCGCTGCTTGTGATAGAGAAGAACTCTGCCGACAAGGAGAAGGACGTGAACACCGAGGGCGACCACTTCGGGACGATCATCACGAAACTGGCTCCCTACTATCCGAATCTGTATCAGCGTGTGAAGGAAGTCGATGCGGCAAGCGGAGGTATCAAGCCTATCTATGGCTTCCACACCAACGTGAAGACGAAGGGCTGGCTCATTGACAACATGATTGCCTGTGTGGATGACAAACTGTGGGAGGAGCCGGACGATGAGATGTACCGTGAACTGGGCTGGTATCAGCGCGACCCCGAAACGGGAGTGATGGGCAACGAGCCGGGTTCAGGTAAGCATGATGACGTTCTGATGTCTACCGCCATCGGTCTGTGGATAGCCTACTCTGAAAGGGACTACTACGCTCCGTCTTGGAGGAAGGAGGACAAGAGGGAGAAGGACACTGCGCCTATTACCGAGGCAAGGTTCTGAGCCTTTCCTTGTGCTTCTCGCGCTTTGCTTTCAGTTTGATGTATGAGTTGTCCCTCGACCTGCAGTTGACCACCCGTCCCTCGTCATCCAGATATCCATTCTTCAGATACTGCCTGACCTTCTCCACTGAATACCCTGTCACGAAGAACTCCGGCGCAGGCGATGCCACGGCATACTGCATGATGTATGCGAGCGATTTCCCGACGAACGCCCGCTTCTCTGACAGTTCAATCACCTTCTCGAATAGCGAGTAGTACATTCTCCGTCTGTTTGGCATCATCATGTTCACCCTCTCGAAGTCTCCGCGAACCATCGGAGATATGATCTGTGCCGCCTGCCTTGGGGAGACGTAGTAGCGTGGAGCCGGTTGCTTTACAGCCCTGTCATAGGCATCCGTCTGCGACCAGCACATCGGGGCGACTGTGTTGTAGGCCTTGATGAGGTCGTCCTGGAACTGCTTGGATATGTCGTAGTCATTCTTCATAATGCCACAAAATTAGATAATTCTTTCCAAAGTTGCAAGAAATGGAAAGAACTGGAATGTTTCACGGCAAATTATAGCATAATATAGCAAATGTTTTAAATATATATTAATAAGGTGCTTACAGAAAACACGGAAGAAGGTTTTTGCTTAAACGCTATTTTTGCCCGCAGAAATAACGTTATTCTATATGGCAGACACATTCAACATATTCAAGCCTCTGACGAAGCCAGTAGAGGTGTACGACCCGACAAGGAGCGTTCAGGCGAATATGAGCGGTCAGGGGACTCCCAGTGCACAGAATATCGCAGCGGCCTATCAGACCCCAAGGGCACAACTGCAGATGCAGCAGGGGCAGGGGGGTGCTGTGGCACAGCAGCAGGCTCAACCATTGGTGCAGCAGCAACAAAGGCAGATAGGAGCCATCGACAAGGACAGCCCTACGTCTGGCATGGAGGCCGTCATGCAGGCCATGTATACCGACCCCAAGCAGGAAGAGAAAATGCGTAAGGCGAGCGTGGCCAACCAGCGTATCATGGCCGTTGCCGATGCGCTGAGACACATTGGCAATATCTATAATACGGTGAGGTATGCACCCAGCCAGAAGTTCAATAACCCCGTGACGGAAGAGTATGAGCGGTATCAGAAGGGCAAGGCCCTGAGGGATGCCGCTAATGCACGCTATCTGTCGTATCTGCAGGCAAGGGCGGCGCAGGATGCGAAGGCGAAGCAACTGGATGCTGAACAAGACTATAAGAACAAGATGCTCTTGCACTACCAAGACCAAGACAGGAGGCTTTGGGAACGTGATGCCGCCACGACTGCATACCATGAGGGTTTACTTGGCCTGAGAAGAGAAAAGCAGAAATTGGATGACGATTACAGGAACAAGCGTATTGGCATAGACGAATACAATGCACGCTCCAGGCGTATCAGTGCCTTGGCTTCTGCTGCAAGGGCAAGCGGTTCCGGCAGTAGAGGAGGAAAGGGCATGGATGAGTATACCGTCACCAGTGAGACTCAGTACACTACCGATCCAAACACAGGAGAGAGAACTGGTTCGAGGACTACTAAGACCAGAACCGTCAATAGGAAAGACGGTAGTAGCCAGACTTCTACGACTACAAAGAGTAAGCCCGCACAGCCATCAAAGAAAAAGGCTCTTCCCGGTCAGACACCTGCAAAGAACACATCGGGGAAGAAGAAATTACCAGGAATGTAAACAAGAAGGATTATGCCAGATAATATCAGCAAACTATATCAAGAGTTAAAGGGTACTTATGAACTTGGAAGCGAGAACGACTTCCGTAAGTATCTGAGTGATGGTAAGAAGCGCGAGGCTTTGAGAAAGGAACTTGAAGCGGACTACGAGGTTGGTGATTCCGTATCGTTCACCAAGTATCTTGGGCTTGATGCGAATCCTCAGAAGACAGAACCTGCCCGGCAGGCGGCGAGAGCCGCTGAGATACAGCGGCCTACTCAACAGAAGTCTGCTGCGCAGCCTCAGCAGTCTTCGCAGGCTTTACTACCTACGCCTATGCCTGAAGGATTCGGGGAGTTTGACCCGAACCTTGCAAGGCAGTATGCTTTGGGACAAGGGCCAGTGGCTTGGAACCAGCCGGGCATGGTCAGCCCGACAACAGGAAAACCTGTAGACACTTCCAAGCAGAAGAAAGAGCAGAAGAAAGCGGACCAGAAACGAGGGGAGAGCCTTGGCAGGATGATGCGCGATGAAATGGACTATGCTGAGGCTACAGGTCAGCCTTTACGGAATATCGTTAACACTCCTTGGGAGGCTCCGACTGTTGCCCGTGACGAGAGCGGGAACTTGCAGGTGAATGAGAACGGGCAGGTTATTACGGGCATGACTACAGACCCTACCCGTGTTGCACAGTATCAGCAGGAGGAACGCGAGATAGAGCGCAAGAAGATTGTACAGCCTATCGTGGATGATATTCAGAGTCAACTTGAAAGTGAAGTGCCTGCTACCACTGTTCCCGGTGTTATGCAGGCAGGCAATCAGTATCAGGCCATGATCAACCAGACTGATATTCTCAGGCGGATGAATCAGGCTGATAGCCCGGAGAAACTTTGGGATGAACTTCAAAAGTACTTTGACTCCGAGCAGTTCTTGGTTGATCATCAAGACGAGATAGCGCAAGGTGCTGCCCGTCTTGGTATGAATCTGGATGATTTTGTTTGGCAGGAACTTATCCCGCAGATGAGCGGTGATATTGCCGAGCGTTTCAATCAGAACATGAGCGAGAAGTATTCCGTGAAAGACACGGGGGATTATCTTGCAAAGCGTATGATCAACTCGTCTATCGGTGCATTGGCACGAATGTCTACAGGCGTGACTCCACAGCAGAGCCAGTTCCTGCAGCAGGAGTTGCAGAAGAGTAACGAGGGTGAGGGACAGCATTTCAATGCCCGATGGTACGACAAGGCTATTGGTGAAGTTGCTCAGTTTGCGCCCGACGCACCATTGATGATGATTGGCGGTGTTGTAGGAAGTGCATCCACTAAGGCGGTTGGTGCTGGCTTGAAATACCTTGGAGCCGAAAGTCTTGGTGCCTTGGTGGCACAAGGCAGTTCGCTTCTTGCTGCCAATGTAGGCAAGGCCGTGAAATATGGTGGCTTGCTTGGCAACAGGATTATCGGCAGTGCTGCCAACCTGGGTAGTTTTATGGGCATGTCTGGAATGTTGCAGGCGATGGCCTCGACGGACTCCACGGAGAAAGGCTATTGGTCTAGCATCGGACTTGCCGGACTTGAAGGTTTGGGCGAAGGTATCAAGATGGGTACAGCCCTTGGCGCTTTGGGAGTTGCAGGTGGTAAACTGAGCGGGCTTGCATCCACAGCCAAAGGACGTGCGGCTATTGCTGCAGGTGCTTTCTTGGCAGAAAACCAGATATTTGCCATGTCTGATTACCTTGCCGACCCCGAAAAGTTCAATTGGGTGGACTCTTCTTTGGATGCCTTCTATATGATGATGGCAGGGCGTGTGTCAGGGATGATGACCCACGGCACAGAAGGCATGAAGCAGAGTTTTAGGAATATCCTCTATGGAGAGCCTTCCAAGAATATGCCTCGGCTTACTGATGACGAGAAATCCATCATCCAGCGTGCCTTTGGTGGCATGGACTTTGTGGATATTGCAGGCGACGTGAACAATATCGGGAAGATTCTCTCTGACAAGGAGAATATTCCCCTTAATGTACGTCAGAAGATCTCTGGAGCCACAATGGGCGCCTTTGAGCCTAACCGCCCTCACACCTATATGACTAACTTCCATGGTAATGAGATATATGAGCGTGCCAAGGACGGCGAGTTACTAGCCGTGCATAAGTTCTCTGATGTTGACGAGCGTGACCGCATTCTCCAGGAGATAGCAGACCGTAAGTCAAATGACGAGATGATCAGTTATTACAACATCCTTAATCTTCGAAATCAAGCAGGCTTGGCAGATGTCTTGGATAGTTTTGCCAAAGAGTTTGGCATGAATCCTGAAGAAGTAAAAGAAGTTATGGCCAAGAAGCCCATTGATCGTGTCGAAGACGAACAGATGCTGATGGACGAACTTTCCAAGCGTCTGCATGATGCAACCTTCCCCGATGGAGAGTTGCATCCTGCGCAATCTGAGGTGGATGGCAATAACCTTGCAGGCAATGGGCCGATTGCTGACCCGAACGTTTCAGCGCAATTGGCACAGGAGGCAGACAAAGCGGCTGCTGAATATAGCCAGTTTATGCAGACTAACACCGATATTCGCGACGGTTTAGAAAGATTGGGTGATGCACGTCCTGACGAAAAACTGATGTATATCGCTACCAATTTCAGCGGTACGACCCGTGATGAGGGAATGCGAGTAGTCAGCAATTTCTATAATGCTATTGCCAAGCGGGACGGCTATATCAGAAAGGTTGGCGATAATATCGAAAACTACGTTGAGCAGGAGATTGAGAACAATGGATTTAAGGGTACGATAGACGGTGCGCCTGATGAAGCCAATATCATCACTATCACTGATGGCGAGATAGACCCAAACACAGGACAGCCGAGGCGGTTGACTCTGCTGAATGGCGAGGTAGGGCTTAGACCTGCAGATGAATCGACGGGAATCGTGAGTATTGACCCAGACAAGTCTGGAGGGCAGATTATTACGCGTGACGAGAATGGGCAGTTTGTGATATTGAAGCCTGATGCAAGGGTTTCTATCGTTGAGCAGATGCCGAAGGAGGACTATGCCAATGGATTGAGGGAAGAATTGGGGGTCAGCAATACTACTACGCTTGTTGAGACGGGGGTGGTGAAGCCGGAAACTCAGGAGGTGACGGAAACTCCGGTTGCTGCGGAGATACCGCAGCCTACTGAACCCAAAGAGAAGAAAATTATTGTTCCAGGCTGGACACTAGACAAGTCATGGCCGGACGGTGTGGGCGGTGATAAGATTACGTTGGAGCCTGAACAAAAAGCACCAGAAACGCCCGCTACGCCTGAAACACCTGCGGCTCCTGTAAATATACCCGTTGACAAGAACGAGGCGAAGCGGTATGAGCAGATCAATATGGACTATGACGCGGCCATTGAGGACATCAAGAATGATGTCGGCGAAGAGACTATGCCGGAGATGATTGATGCCTACATCAACGAGGCCAAGGAGAAGATAGAGAAACTGAAGGCAAAGAAGGGTAAGACTCCCGGAGAGATACGTAAACTCTCCAGCGATAAGTTGACCGCACAGCAGACGTTGGACTACTATAATGGTCTTAAAGAACGTTATAAACAGCAGTTGGCTGCTGAAAAAGCGTTAAAAGATGCTCAGAAGGCAGCGGAAGGAGCCAAAAAAAGAGTAACTTCGTCGAGCATAAGTAAGACCGCTGACGATAAGCGTGCTGAGAGGATCAGACTGTTGAAGGAGCAATATGGCGAGGACTTCGACGATGATTTCACCAAGGCACAGAGCGCAGAGGAACTAGCCTCGATGTATGTTGGGCGCAACAGAACCCTTTCGAGAGAGAGTCTTGCTCAGGAACTTGGCTATGGACTGGGGCTGGGCACTGGTAATGAATGGGCAGAGACGTTGCTTCACGCAAAAGGTGGTGGCAAGACCACTTGGGAAGTGGCCCATGCTGCATACGAGAGTGACGAGAATCCGACAACGGGTGAGGGTGAGAAGATGTTCTCCGATAAGGAGATACACGATGCCCTTATTGCGGTGTTCCATGGAGCAATGAGCAAGGCTGACATTATAGACTACGCCATCAATGCCCGTGAAGAGGCCGCTAAGAGGTTGCAGGCAGAGCGTATGCGTCGGGAGGAAGAGGCTGCTGTGTCACAGCAGCATACTGAACAACTGAGTGACGAAGATTTGGCGCGCATAAATGCAGAGAGGCCCTTTGGCGATTCTACAGAGGATGATTTCCCCGAATTGCCGAAGAG
>JAZUMZ010000018.1:0-21730 GCA_045603885.1 Bacteroidaceae bacterium
AAACTCTTTTGAGATTGTAAAGATTAAATATACGAAAACGAAGAAGATATAATTCTAAAACCACAAAAATTATGAAAGCATTATTTATCAACGGAAGTCCGCGTAAGAACGGCAATACGGCACAGCTGCTGAAGCGTGCCATGGATGGTGCCAGAGAGGCTGGTGCTGAAGTGGAACTGGTGAACCTCTACGACCGCAACCTGAACTACAAGGGCTGCATGTCGTGTTTTGCCTGTAAGCTAAAGGGAGGCAAGAAAGGTGTCTGTTCATTCAAGGATGACCTGCAGCCCATACTCCAGAAGACGATGGAGGCAGACGTGCTGGTGTGCGGATCGCCCAACTATTGTGGCTATCCATCTGCAGCCCTTCGTGCATTTATGGAGCGTATGGAGTTTCCTGCCGTCAACTATTCTGACTACTCCAAACCCGTCGTGCTGAAACGCATCTGTTCTGCTACCATTTATACGATGAACTGTCCCAACGAAGAGGTTTATCGACAGATGAACTATCACGTACTTATGGACACTGCCGCCAATCAACTCGGCGTGTTCGGTCCTACAGAGATACTATGTTCCTACGATACCTATCAGTTCTCGAACTACGACCGCTACGATGCTGCCACGTTCAGCGAGGCGCACAAGGCAGAGGTGCGCGATAATCAGTTCCCTATCGACCTCGAAAAAGCCTATGAACTGGGCAAGCGTTTGGTCGGCAAATGTGATAAAAACAGAGAGGTTTAAGTAAACAAATCGGAATTTATATATGGATCGTAGTGCTCAAATCATTCAAACATGTTGGATAGGCATAATTGCTAATGTCCTCTTGGCAAGTTTCAAGGCTGTTGTAGGTCTTTTGGCTAACTCTGTCGCCATTGTGATGGATGCAGTAAACAACCTCAGCGATGCGCTGTCAAGCGTCATCACCATTGTTGGCACAAAACTATCTCAACGACCGGCAGACAGAAAGCATCCCTTCGGTTTTGGCCGTATTGAGTATTTTAGTGCCATTATTATTGCTGTCATTGTATTGTCGGCAGGCATTACCTCGCTCATTGAGTCGGCCAAGAAGATTATATATCCCACACAACCAGAATATACCGAGACAACACTCATCGTCATCATTGTGGCGATTATCGTTAAACTGGTGTTGGGTAGATATGTCAGGAATAAGGGGGTGCAACTCAATAGTGATGCCCTGATAGCTTCAGGCTCAGATGCGCTGTTTGACGCCGTTATAACCTTGGCAACTCTTGTCTCGGCTGGCGTTATGCTATTGTGGGGTGTCTCGCTTGATGGTATTCTTGGTGTTCTCATTTCCATTGTCATCATCAAGGCTGGCGTCGAAATGTTATCCTCTCCAGTCAACGAACTGTTAGGCACCAGTATTTCTGCCGAACTCACCAATCAAATCAAAAAGGAAGTCTCTGAATTCGAGGGAGTACACGGCGTTTATGACCTGATACTCCATAATTATGGCCCGGACATGAAGATTGGTTCGATACACATCAACGTTTATGACACGATGTCGGCCCATGATATTCACGGTCTGACTCGCAAGATTACCATGCACATGCTGACGCGTCATGGTATTGTTCTGACTGTTGGTGTTTATGCCATAGCAACAGGAGATAACAAACGGGCAGAGTTGCAGACAACAATCTTGCAGACTCTTGTTTCAAATAAGGATATTGTTCAGGTACATGGTTTCTATTATTCAGAAAAGGAGAATATGATTTCAGTCGATGTTGTTCCTGACATTTCTATTCACGACGACAAGGCTTTTGTTAGCCATCTCATCGACGAGATTCAGCCCTTGGTGCCTGGAATACACTTGGAAATAGTGATTGACCATAATTATAGCGAGTAAATTCCAATTTATCTGGACCAAGTGCCCGGCTTTTGGGGTCAGGTGGGGTTAAACACCTTCTACATTTTAGCGCCAGAGGAATGCATGGCTGACAACTTCTCGTTTGCGGTCGTTCCTTCAAAACCAAGGGACATGTACAGTTCTCCACAACTCATTCAAAATATGATTGAGAAACTTAGACAATTTCGACAATAAGAAAACTCTAGAAACAATATATTAACTCAAGGTGCCGTTTTGACGCCTCTGATTGGGTGCAAGAAAGTTCTGGAACAAGAAATACCCTCAAGAACTTTGTCTGTGTCAAGAAGGGTATGAATTTTTATCGCATAACATCGTGTTCAATATTTTCCTCCCATTCTTTGCACTATTTACAGAAAGAATAAGCCCTGTCTATTTCATATCCTTGCTTTCATTCAGCAGAAACTCAAAGATGTTCATAAATACAACGCCATTGTTGTCCTGATAGCGGCTGATAGGGTCTTCAGTAATGACATATTTTTGGAAATTGTCATCTATGAGTTTTAACGAACGAAGTTCCTGCTCCCTCTTTTCCTCAGTAGGCAGCCGCAGTGCGGACTGAATGTAATAACGCTGGCTGCCTTGATTGCAGACAAAATCTACTTCCAGTTGTTTGCGTACTTTCACACCATTTTCATCTTTCACGTTCTGCGTCACCACACCGACATCGACTTCCATGCCCCGGGCACGCAGTTCGTTGTAGATGAGATTTTCCATCAAATGTGTCACCTCAAACTGACGAAATCCTATGCGGGCATTGCGCAAACCCAAGTCTGTGAAATAAAATTTGGAAGGAGTATCGATATATTTGCGCCCCTTAATGTCATAACGCACCGACTTCTCTACAAGAAATACTTCCTGAAGAATGTCCAAATATGATTTGATGGTCTGGTGCGTTATCTTGCTTTTCTTTACGGTAGCAAATGTGTTTTCTAATTTAGTGGGATTGGTAAGTCCTCCAATGGAGGAAGCAAGAATATCGACGAGTTCAGAAAGGTCGTCGTCATTTTTTATCATATAACGCTCCTTGATGTCGGTCAGATAAACCTTTTCGAAAAGTCCTTTCAAGTAACTCATCTTCTTTTTCCTGTCATTGAGCAGTGCCACCTGAGGAAGTCCTCCATAAATTAGATACTCCTCTAATGCATTCTCTCTCGTTCCATCAAAGACACTCATAAATTCATGGAAGGTCAAAGGTGTAATCTTAATTTCGTCACCCCTGCCACGAAACTCTGTTATCACATCCTTTGAGAGAAACTTAGAGTTGCTACCAGTTACATAGACATCAGCATTTTCAACCTTCAGATAACTGTTCAGCACATCCTCAAACTCTGGAACATGCTGTATTTCATCAATAAGAATGTAATACATCCCGCTATCCGTCATCTTAGCATCTATATACTGCAAAAGAGCATCCGGGTCTCGCAACGCTTTATTGCGGCGGTTCTCAAGGTCAATAGAAATTATATGATCGTCTTGAACCCCAGATTCTTTCAGATACTCTGTAAAAAGGTTAAACAACAGGAACGACTTGCCAGAACGCCGGATACCTGTAACAACTTTTATCATGCCATTATGCTTTCCCTCTTTTAGTCTTTGAAGGTGCAAATCTCTATTTATTACCATATATTATTTACTTTTTTTGCGGAATCCGCATTTTTAGGTTACAAAGTTAATAAATTTTCTACAAATAGCGTATACTTTTATTTACTTTTTTTGCGGAATCCGCAATTTTAGGTTATGGCTTATTTTTTTCCTTGTTATATCACATTGCTAATGTCATTTGTACATAGAACTAAGGACCATGTGAACACATCTGTTTACAATAATAGACAATTAATTTAATTTGTAGCGCACGTGTAGCGCAGTTACAATATTGTAGTGCAACGTGTAGCGCAGTTGTAGCGCAAATTGTCTAAATGTGTCTATTACAAGGATTTATACAATTAATGACTTTCAGACGGGTTAAACATTAGTTAATCTGGAGAGTGTTGACTAGAAAATAGCCACTAATTGCTTGAAAATGTAGGAGTTTATCTGTATTTAAGGCTGAAATCCCCAACAAATAATATGTCGAGGATTTCTTAAACCTTAAAGGTTTTTGGCTTTGTTCCGTGCGCTTGACAGGCACTTCTGTGCGCCCGACAGGAATCGAACCTGCACTCCGTGAGGAACCAGATCCTAAGTCTGGCGCGTCTGCCAATTCCGCCACGGGCGCAAAAATACAGGGAATAATGTTCCCGTTTAATTTGCGAATGCAAAGTTAGCACATTTTATCGAAAGAAAAAAATTATATCATAGTTTTTTCTTCGTTGATGATAAATTGCTCAGCTTTGACTAAAGTATCGAGTTTGCCTACATCCAAGAGCTGAAGGTTGTCTATTTTTGCACACCTTATGGAACATCCGGCTGCGGAGGCTTGAAGGTAGAACGGTATGACAGGGAATCTGGAGGGCCATGTTTCCATTAACGGCAGAAGAGTGGGGGAGAATATGTGTATTCCAGAGAATGGCATGCGGCTGAAGTTTTCCGGCTTGCTTTTTACTATATGGAAAGGCGAGTCAATCTCTCCGGTTGTGTCGTTGTCGCGTCCTTTCAGCTGTCCGTCAGAATTATAAAGGAGATGCCTTGTCGAGTGGCGTTCACTGACAAACAGAGTGGCCTGAGCTTCTTTTGAGTGCTTGAGGAACAAGCTCCCGAGATCCAAATTGTGCATTATATCCACATTGTGTACTAAAAATGGCTCTTGATTGGGAAACAGCTGCGCTGCTTTCTTGATGGCTCCACCAGTCTCCAGAAGCTCGTCGGTCTCGTCGCTGATGCTGATGTTTAGACCGAAGTTTCCGTTTGCCGATAAATAGTCGGTTATTTGTGAGGCGAAATGATGCACGTTCACGACAATGTCAGTGAACCCGGCTGTTTTGAGTTTCTGGATCAGATGCCAGATGAGTGGCTTTCCACCGACGGGCACCATCGCCTTTGGCATACTGTCTGTTAGTGGCTTAAGACGTGTACCGAGACCTGCGGCTAAGATAAGGGCATTCATTATTTCAGTTTTTTTAGGTTGTGAACAATCTGCATTGCTACAGTCAGGAGTGTGGCTGTAGCGCAAATCCAAAACCAGATATGATAGGCTTCTGTACCTTTTTCAGCCATTATCAGCACTTTGGGGCTTATGATATGGCGTATGCCGTTTGGAACAACGAAAATACCATGCCATATTCCGCTCAACCAGCGGTATTTTACACCAGGCTCTATGTCGCAAATCCACATGGCAAGCAGGCAGGCTACGACAGTGGGAATCACAAATCGTAACAGGATGGAGAGTGAACAGCCGATTAGTTTCATGTTTAGCTCGATTTTAATTGATTAAAGACACGAATATCAGTGATTTTTATGCAAAATTAATCAAAATTGGGGATAATCCGAAATTAATTTATGTGATTCTTTGTAAATCGAAGTTTTTTTAATATCTTCGCATTTGATTTAATGATTAATTTAATAACACTTAAATTTTCAAAGCATATGGCAAAGTTTGTTTGTGACGTTTGCGGATGGGAATATGATCCCGAGGTAGGTGTGCCTGAGGCTGGCATTGAGCCAGGTACTGCTTTCGAAGATCTGCCCGCAGATTTTGAGTGCCCTCTTTGTGGAGTTGGTAAGGATCAGTTTAGTCCGGCATGATAATTATTCTTGATAACAGGAAAATTTGAGCTGGATGGCTCATGCCGCTGACAGAAATTAATCCCGCAAGGTTCTGAAAACTTTGCGGGATTTAATTTTTGTTGATTCTGTGTTATTGCTTTTCGTGGTCGCGCTGGCGAATCTCCACTCTCCTTATCTTTCCGCTGATTGTTTTTGGAAGCTCATCCACAAACTCAATCACGCGGGGATATTTATATGGAGCGGTCTCATGTTTCACATGGTTCTGAAGCTCTGCTATCAATTCCTCGCCAGCACGTGACTTCCATTCCTTACCCAAAACTACGGTGGCTTTCACTACCTCACCGCGGATAGGGTCGGGAACTCCGGTTATGGCGCATTCAACGACGGCAGGATGGGTCATCAAGGCACTCTCAACCTCAAACGGACCGATACGATAGCCGCTGCTCTTAATTACATCGTCGGCGCGGCCTACAAACCAGTAATATCCGTCTTCGTCGAAATAGGCGAGGTCACCGGTGAAATAATAGTCATCGTGCCAAACCATGTTTGTCAATGCTTCGTTTCTGTAATATCCACGGAATAGTCCTAATTGTTTGCGCTTGTCTGTTCGGATAGCTATCTGACCAATCTGACCCGGTTCGGTTACATGACGCAGCGAGCCGTCGTTCATAAGCAATTCCACATCGTACTGAGGGTTGGGCACGCCCATAGAGCCTGGCTTTGGTTTCATCCAAGGGAACGTGCCTAAGGTCAATGTTGTCTCTGTCTGACCAAATCCTTCCATCAGGTGGATGCCAGTGGCTTTCAGAAATTTGCTGTACACACTCCCGTTCAGTGCCTCGCCGGCTGTGGTGCAGTATTTAAGGCTTGTGAGATCGTATTTAGTGAGGTCTTCGCGTATCAGGAAACGGAATATGGTTGGAGGAGCGCACAGGCTCGTCACTTTATATTGCTCTATTTTGTGAAGGATGTCGGCTGGAGTGAATTTCTCATGGTCATACACGAACACAGTTGAGCCAACAAACCACTGGCCGTAAAGTTTTCCCCACACGGCTTTTCCCCAGCCGGTATCTGCAATTGTCAGATGAAGGCTTTCAGGCTTCAGATTGTGCCAGTATGCGGCGGTTGAGAGGTGACCTATGGCATAGGTGTTGTCGTGAATCACCATCTTGGGTTCGCCGCTGGTACCGCTGGTGAAATACATGAGCATGTAGTCGTTTACGTTGCGCTGGGTATATTTGCTTATATAAGGAGATGCTTCACGAACACCCTTGTTGAGATCTTTCCATCCGTTTGGAATATCCGGACCTATACTTATGAGGTGTTTCACTGTGGGACAGTCCTCTATTGCTCCATCAACATGGCCGAGAATCTCAGAGTCGCCACAGCATACAATGGCCTTGATTGATGCTTTCTCGCAACGGTATATGATGTCTTTCGATGTGAGAAGGAAGGTGGCTGGTATGGCCACTGCGCCAAGTTTGTTTAGGGCAAGCATACATGTCCAGAATTGGTGGCGGCGTTTCAGTATGAGCATAACCATGTCGCCCTTACCGATTCCCAGACTCTGGAAGAATGATGCTGTGCGGTCTGACTCCTCTTTCAAGTCAGCGAAAGTGTAGCGGCGCTCCTCGCCTTTGTCGTTGGTCCATATCATCGCAAGTTTGTCTGGCGATTCCGAAGCCCAGGCATCTACAACGTCTATGGCAAAGTTGAAAGTTTCTGGCACATTGAATTTCAAGTGCTCCCTGAAATCCTTGTTCGACGTAAATTCTGTCTGCTTTAGAAATCTTTCTATCATATTGTCTTATTTTGTTTCTGTTTAAAATGCGAGTTAATTGAAATTGGAGTCAATTATGTGATTTTTAGTATGACCTTCTGTGTTGCACACTTGTTCACTTTTTGTGCTTATGTAAAATGCACACTCAAAATGCTTCCTAAAAACTCACACTACAAAATTAGACAAAAAAAATAAAAAGAAAAACAAAAAAAGTGTTAATAATTAGTAATTTACACAATTATTAAATTTTTGTGCATATAATTTGATTTATTAATGCACACTCATATCATTTCTTGTGCAGTAAAGTTTGCACACATTAAAAAAGTGATTCAAGATTTATGGGTAGTCTTATATAAGTACTCTTAAATGGTCTCTATTGTGCAGAGTTTCCAGTGACCTCCTGAGCGTTTGAATGTGTACTGGGCGAAAACAGACTCTGTGATGCTTCTCACAAGTAGTTTGACTGTTGACGAGAGCTTGAGTTTTTGGCCGTAGTCCATGAATACAATTGTCTTGTCTGGCATGGGCGATTGGCTGTGGAATTCTTTCCATTCTTCAGCACTTAGTTTGTATGTCTCCCCATCGTCCATCTCGCTGTCGGTGCCGTAGGTCAATGTGATGGGGAAGGAAATAGATTCTGACTGGAAGTCTTTGTCGTTGATAAATGGGCGGTAAAAGGTGAGAAAGTCTGTATATGTTTTCTCTAATGGCTTTTGGCGTATGACATGGGTCAATGTCCATTTGTTTGCCAGCAACGAGAATTCATATCGGTCGCAATTCAGAGAGTCTGGTTTCACCCATTCAAACGCTACTTGCTCCAAATCTGGGCTTTTGATCAGTTCTTCGTCTGAGTCTGAAGTAAAGAGATAGGAATATAGCTCCTGATACTTGAACAGGTGCATGTCGTTCCATTCGTCTCTGCCAATGACTTTGGATGTGTCGGGACCATCTATCAGCAGAGAGTCTGATACACGCTGCTCTGCAAAGTCCTCGTCGGTGAGGAAGGCATAAAGGAAGTCTTCAAAGTTTGCGTCGGCAGATGTGGGTATGTTTTCTTTGTCAAAAAGAACCAGGTCGGGCTTTATGCTGTCGGTTTCAGTGCTGTCAGCCTCCTGCTCATCGTCGGATGACAAGTTTGCCTTGTCGTTGTTACAATTAGTACATGATGCAATGACAATAATGGGTGTCAGTAAAAGCCATTTTCTTATGTCCATCGTGTGATTTTATTCTTTATTCACGTTAAATTTTTGCAAATTTAACATTTTTATTTTTTATACTATAAAAATATGGGTGAAATTCCGTATCTTTGCATGAAATTTCATATAAAAAAGGCAAAAACATCAAAATTCAGATATCATGTTAGAGAAAATTGAGGCGTTACTGGCTGAGATTGAGGGACTGACTGCCAGTTCTCTCGACGATGTGGAAAAACTCCGCATAAAATATTTGAGCAAGAAAGGACTTGTTCCAGCTCTTATGAATGATTTCCGCACTGTACCGGCTGAACTGAAGAAAGCCACCGGAATTAAAATTAATGAGCTGAAAACAAAAGCGCTCGATAAAATCAACTCATTGCGCGATAGTTTTGCGACTCAGGATAATGTGGACGACGGGCTGGACATCACCCGCACAGGTTACCCTGTCCCCCTGGGTAGCAGGCATCCACTCACAATTGTTAAAAATGAGATAATCGATATTTTCTCACGCTTGGGATTTTTACTTGCGGAAGGACCAGAGGTGGAGGACGACTGGCATGTGTTCAGTGCCATGAATTTTGCCGACGATCATCCGGCTCGCGACATGCAGGACACTTTCTTCGTGGAGGCTCATCCCGACGTGATACTCAGAACTCACACATCCTCAGTGCAAAGCAGGGTGATGGAGAGACAGCAACCACCGATACGTATTATATGTCCGGGGCGTGTATATAGAAACGAGGCCATTTCAGCCCGTGCCCACTGCTTCTTCCATCAGGTGGAGGGACTGTATGTGGATGAGAAGGTGTCATTCACCGACTTGAAGCAGGTGCTCCTCCTTTTTGCTCAGGAAATGTTCGGAGAGGGAACGAAAATACGTCTGCGTCCTTCATATTTTCCTTTTACAGAACCGTCAGCAGAGATGGATATCTCTTGTAATATATGTGGCGGAAAAGGATGCGGATTCTGCAAGCACACCGGATGGGTGGAGATTCTGGGATGCGGTATGGTGCACCCCCGAGTGCTCGAACTTAACGGTATCGACAGTAAGAAATATAAGGGATATGCGTTCGGTATGGGAATTGAGCGAATCACAAACCTGAAGTATCAGGTGAAAGACCTGCGCATGTTCTCAGAGAATGACCTCAGGTTCCTAAAGGAGTTTGAGGCAGCCAATTAACATTTTTCGTTTACTAATGACGGTGGCGCTATCAAGGTGTTCACCGTCTTAAAATTTATAATCTATGAAGATTGCTGTTATCGGCGCCGGTAATATGGGAGGCGCGCTTATCAAAGGATGGGCTAAGGCTGTTATGGGCGGCAATGGAAATTCAGTTCTCGAGAGCTTGGGGTCAATCAACATCGCCGACCGCAACACCGACGTGCTTAGCCAGTTTGAGAAAGATTTTGCCGGAATTAATACTTTCACAAGCAACGCAAAGGCTGTGGAGGGTGTTGATGTCATTATTATAGCTGTGAAACCATGGCTCGTGGAGATGGTTGTTAAGGAGATTTCCGATTCTGTGGATCTGCACAATCAGGTGGTCGTGTCCGATGCGGCTGGTGTGACAACATCAAAGCTGGGGCAGTATTTCTCTGGAGTTGAGGGTGTTGGCGACGCTCAGTTCCTTTATGTCATTCCCAACATAGGAGCGGAGTTCGGAAAGAGTATGTCGTTTGTGGCACCAGGAGTGGGAACCTCTGCAGAGAGTGTTGAGAAGGTGGAGAACCTTTTCCGCATGGTGGGTGACGTGAATGTCTGCCAGGAAGAGATGGTGGGCCCGGGAATGATGATGGCAAGCTGTGGAATTGCATATGTCATGAGGTATATACGTGCCCAGATGGAGGCAGGAGTGGAGATGGGTTTTTATCCCAAAGACGCACTCCAGATTGCTATGCAAACTATGGAAGGAGCTGTCACACTGCTTAGAGAGACCGGCCTGCACCCTGAGGCGGCGATTGACAAAGTCACAACACCACGGGGAACCACAATTAAGGGATTGAATGAGCTGGATCATTCCGGATTCAATTCTGCTGTCATCAGAAGCCTTAAAGCCGGTTTGAGTTGACCATAACAGTAATTGAAGATGAAAAGAAGGAGAAACTATTCGCTGAAATCAAATAATACCTTTGGTATAGACGCCACGGCAAAGGAGTTTGTTGAATATGACTCAGTTCAGGAGCTTATGGATATTATTCCAGAGTTCCAAGGACATAAAGTACTGCATATAGGCGGCGGAAGCAACTTGCTTTTTACTGGAGATTTCGACGGAATCGTTCTTCACAGCAACATCAAGGGAATAGATGTGATTGAGGAGAAAAGCGATTACGTTGAGCTCAGAGTGGGGGCTGCAGAGGTTTGGGACGAGTTCGTGGAATACGCCGTAAATAAAGGATGGAGTGGCGTGGAGAATCTTTCACTAATTCCGGGTGAGGTGGGAGCCGCGGCCGTTCAGAATATCGGAGCCTATGGAACGGAGGTGAAAGATGTCATCACTGATGTTGAGGCCATCGACCTCACCACCGCTGAGTCAAAGACATTCAAAAACGCAGAATGTCAATATGCCTATCGTAAGAGTGTATTTAAAACCTCTATGAGGGGAAAATATGCGGTGACATATGTGAGAGTGCGGCTCTCCAAGATTTTTGTTCCTAACATATCCTATGGCAATATCGCTCATGCTCTGTCAGCCGCAGAGGTGACGCCAAAGACCGTCAGGCAGGCAATTATAGACATACGAAATGCAAAGTTGCCAGACCCAAAGGTGATGGGAAATGCGGGCAGTTTCTTCGTGAATCCTGTGGTCTCAAATGTGAAATTCGAGCAGCTGAGGAGCTCTTATCCTGATATGCCTTTCTACAAGGTTGAAGGTGGTGTGAAGATACCGGCAGGATGGCTTATCGAGCAGGCCGGGTGGAAGGGACGTGCTCTGGGTAGGGCGGCTATTCACGACAAGCAGGCTCTTGTGATTGTTAACTTGGGAGGGGCCGAAGCCGATGAGATTGTCAGGCTCAGCGATGTCGTACGTGCCGATGTTGAGAGGAAGTTCGGTGTCTCGATTTGCCCTGAAGTTAATTTTGTATAAACAGATGAAGGTCACAATATTAGGTACAGGAACATCTTGCGGAGTCCCACAGCTGGGGTGTTCATGTGCGGTATGCACATCCTCTGATCCGAGAGATAGCCGGTTGCGATGCTCAGCGCTTGTTGAGATTGAGAATCCTGATAAGGAAACCGGTGTGACGCGCATTTTGATTGATTGTGGACCCGATTTCCGTCAGCAAATGCTTCGCAATGGATTTAAGAAGCTGGATGCCATTTTTATCTCACATGAGCACTACGACCATGTGGGAGGAATTGATGACATTCGGCCTTTCTCTGTCTTTGGAGATATGACAATCTATGCCGACCAGTTTTGTGCTGCTCATCTCAAAGAGAGGATACCATATTGTTTCACACCGAAGGAGATTCGCTATCCCGGGGTCCCTCGTATCGATCTTGAGGTTGCTGAGCCAGGGAAATATGTCTCCATCGACGGCATTGATATCCTTCCAATCAGAGTGTACCACGGAAAGTTGCCCATACTGGCATATAGAATTGGGACGTTTGCCTATGTTACGGATATGAAGACTATAGAGCTTGAGCAAGAAGCGATGCTCCGTGGGGTAGAGGTTCTTGTTGTTAACGGATTGCGTCACACTGACCATCCCACTCATCAGACTGTCGAGGAGGCGGTTGAGTTTGCCGATAAGTTGAATGTAAAAGAGGCATACATAATACATTTTTCCCATGAACTCGGACTCCATGCTTCTGAGGAGAAGAAGATGCCGCCACATAGGTATCTTGCCTATGACGGACTCGTGTTTGATGTCTGAGTGATTTTGGGAATTAATATCTACACTTGTTACTTGTTGTAATTTATGAGAAGAGTTTTGACTATAGCATGCGTCTTTTTATTATCTGTAGTTACCTTGACTGCACAGCCGTTGTCCTTTAAAGAACCTACACTCGATGTGGGGCTCACACAATGGTATCATCCTGTCAAGGCGAGATTTCAGTTTACGAATGTGGCCGATGTGCCGTTGACTGTAAGCAGTGTTGATCCAGGATGCGGGTGTATGGATCCGGAATGGACAAGAGGAGTGATTCAGCCAGGCCAAAACGGAGAGGTTGTTATAACATACAATGCCGAAATGCTCGGGAGGTTCGACAGGTTGGTTGAGGTGCGTACTTCTTTAGACCAGCAGCCTCAGCTGATCAGAATGAAATGTAAAGTGGTGGATTACGAGGTTGAGCCGGTGGTGCCAGTTGAGGTGCCTGAGATAAAAACAGTCGTTGAGACACCTAAGCCTCCAGTTCCTTTCGTGGTTGATTATTCAAAACCACTTCTCCATGTCTCTGAATCAACATTGGTTATGGGCAATTATAAACCAGGAAAAAAGATGAAAGGTAAGATTCTTGTTACCAACCGGGGTGACGGCTATCTTATGCTTGACCGTGTTGAGTCTTCTCCGGCTTTGGTCGTAGATTGTGATAAGGTTGCTTTGGCTAAAGGTCAGACCTATAAGATTAAGGTGTGGCTCGACACATCACTGATGACAGGTCCCGGAGATGTCCAGGAGTTTGTGATTATCTCCAACGATCAGCGTTCAGAACGGAAAACCATAAGAGTCAAATGTAAGTAATTGAACATTCCGAAGTAGCCTTATTTTGATAATTTCTTGGGGCGTTTTTAATACAAACAATAATTTGCGTTTAAAAATAATCCCATTACTGGGTAATTCGTAATCCAGTAATTATTTTTTTGATAAGTGTTAATTGTTAAAAGAAATATTCCAAAGAAATAAACTTTTTCTTGACCAGGGTTTGATAGAATAAGTCTAATGCTGAGGGACAAATGAAGCGCCCAACCTGTAATTGGGTTGGGCGCTGGTTTTATTATGGAAGTATTAAGTTACCTCAGTTTAGTGGTGTATTGCAGAGTGACAGTGCCCTCGGCCTCTATCTCTCGAGTTGAAATGTCGTCGAGTGTGACCGCAGCGAAGCGTTCGCCTGTAAGATTAGTGGTGTCAAAGTTCACGTTTTCGATGCGATCTACGATGTTTGCCTTGAACGTGTAGGTGCCCTTGCCTGTGTATTCCACGATGTATCCTTCGCCTTCCGTATTGCGGGTGAGCGTGAATTCGCAGTCTATCTTGTGTGCGATGGTTCCGTTCAGCCAGTTCAAAAACACCATAGCGTCCAAATCTTCATCCTCGGTTGTCTTCAAGCCCGCGAGGAACTGCTGAATCGTTTTCTCATTCCAAGGGTGAGTGGAGTTAATTGTGAACTTTCCCGTTCCCTTTTCGCCTTCGAAGCGTCCTGCAATGTCATCGCCTATCTTGATGTTACCCTGCGCATCCACCGTTATAAAGTCGTGGCACTTGAAGAACTTTTCTATCTCGGTTTGGAAGTGAGAGTTCTTGTTAAAGGCATTGTCGAGTTTGACAAAAGTGTTAGGACCACCTTCATCGTGGTAGCGTCTGCCGCCGTGTCCGTCGTCAATCGTCCCGGCCCATGTATAATACGTATCTACTTTATCAGGGTCATACTCCAACTTGAGGTCTTTCAGTTGAGGAACCTCAACCTCTGTTCCTCCAGTGGCCAAGTCGAAGTCGATAATTACTTTGCCGGTGTTAGCAGGAATCTGGAAGTCAAAGGTCTTCCATTCTACATCCTTGTAATCGTATAGGGTGATGCGACCTTTTGCTTTATGCTTAATCAATGCATACTCCGTGAACCATCCCAGACCTGCCCAGCCGTCGTCGTTGACGGTTGTCTGCCACTTCTCGGGGTTGTCAATCGTTGACGGAATCTCAGAGAAAGCCACTTTTAGCCCTGCGTATCGGGATTTCTCTCCTTCTTTACGGCCAGAGTCCTTGAACTGGAACGCCAATTTGGTGTTCATCATCTCGGCAACGTCCTTGGCGGCCTTCTGGTAGCGTTTGTTGGCTTGAACCTTCAGGTTGTTCCTAATGGCGGTGAAGACGCTGACCAGTGTGCCATTCATCAGCTGGGCGAAGTGCTCGTCAGAGATTTGTTTACGTAACGCTTCAGTATCATTCATATACGTACTTAGTCCTTGAGTCTTTGCATGTGCGTAGGCAAGGGTGCGTACATCGTTGTTGTCTTCCCAGAAACGGTCGCAGTACACTCGCACCGACTGCTCGATGTAGGCATCGAGGCGTTCCTTGCTCATACCTTTTTCGAAAGCGGGATAGAAGTAGTTGTACCAGTCTGTGGCCGTGCGGTAGTAGCCGTGTTTGCCGTCTTCCTTCCACCTCGACTGTGGGTTGAGATCGTTGTAGCCTTCCATGCTGTAATAGTAGTTGTAGGCTCCACGGAAGAGCTCCAATTTACTGTCCTGTACCATCGTTCCGAATTTGTTGAGTGCCACTCCGATGAAGGCTACGCAACCCATCGAGGCGGACATAATGGGTGTGCCGATAGCAGCTGCCATCTGACCGGTGGCGAAGTTGAGAATGGTGCTGAGTGTGCCGGAGGCAACACCGACGTCATCGCCCTTGATGTCTGCGCCTGCCACATTAACGATGCTGATTGCTGTGCCCAGATAACCCATGGCTGTTACAGCGTTGTCAATGGCATCAGGCTTGAAATTGAGCAACGGGTCTGTTACGGACGTAATGAGATTATAGAAACCATCAAGACCTACACCCTGCCAGAATGACATCTCATCCTTGAACTCATTAATCATCTGCTTGTCTGGGTCATCGGACGACACGATATCCAAAAGAATCTTCGTAGCTTCGTTGAGCGTGTAGATCTCCGGGCATTCCTCCCAGAAAAGATCCAGGTATTCTTGGCGCGTGCCTTCGTTGTAGGTCGTGAAGATGCTGTAGGTGGAGAGGTGGTCGGTGGTGATGATGACGTTTCCGTTCTCCTTGTCGTGCTTGAAATAGACCGGCTCCCATTCGCCCGTTTCCTCATTAAAGTAGGCTGCATGAACCTTTTCGTTGCCGCCAACCTCATAGGGAATGGAGATTTCTGCTGTGCCTGCGAGGTCGTGCACGCCGTTGGAGAGGCTCAGGTCAATAGCCATTCCTCGAGCGGTGCCATCTATGACTTTGGGCGTGAGTGTCGCATTGCGAACACAGAGATCCACGTCGCTGTCGATGGCGGTGGCATCGAATGTCACGTTGCATTTCTGTGCTTTCGCAGTCAGGGTGGACTCGTTCAGCGCGAACACCTCTGCGTTCTCATAGGCGAAACTTGGTCTCCACGTGATGCTATCTACTTCGGAAATTGTTAAAGTGATATCCTCCTTGCCGATGCGCTTGATGACGATGTCCTTCTTGCCGTCATTCTCATCCACGCTCATGTCAGCAATCTGGCTCAGCGGCAAGCTGATGTTCGTCTGTTCCTCGCCACTGCTCCGATGTACCACCATATAATAATCACGGTTCTGGGCAGGAGCAGGGTTGTACTCCTCGGTAGCGATGACTCTGATTAACCTGCGCCATCCAGGAGCATTGGTATAGAGTTCCTCTGTTCCCTCTGGCACATAGGAGGTACGGTTGATTGTAGGGGTCTTCGGGAAAGAAAGACTCGCTGAATGTCGTGTCGCTGATTTCTGGAGGCACGGTGGCGAGGCAAGTGATAGAGTATGGTTTGGGGCATTCGCGGAAAGCGCCCTCCATCTCTACGACAGAAGCTGGGATGGTGATGTTGCACCGTACGCTGTTAGGTTCCAGTTTGATGATGCCCTCTGGAAGTGGTAACTTGAAACGTCGTGTGTTGACTGTAAGAATCAACGAGGAACCATTGTTGTTGCAAAGGAACTCCTGCGGACCTGTAGAGCAGAGGAAGCGTGGGTTGTTTTCTACTCGGAAGAAAGATAACGGCACCCCTTGGAAAGCATTTGTTGAGATAGACTTCAACGTAGGGGGTACGACAAATTCCTCGTCAGCGAAAGTGCAACCCGAAAACGCTTTTGGCCCAATCTCCTCCAGCCTGGCAAAATAGGGAGTGGTCTTGAATGAGGCCATTGCGAATGTCTGTTTGCCCACCTTCGTGATGCAGCCGAGCCACTCACCGCAGTCGATGTCGTTGGGCGTACTGAAGGCATAGTCGTCTGCCTCGAAAGCAGGACTCTTGCACGTCACCTTCCTGAGCGGGCACAGGTAGAACGCTTTCTTGCCGACGCGTTTCACATTGGCGCCAATGGTCAGTGTCTTGATATTGGTCGTCTGGAATGCTTCGTCGGGCACTACCTCCATCTTGTCGCTGAGCACCAGCTCTTTGATATCGCTATAGATGAAAGCGAAGTGGTCGATGGCTTCCACGTTGTCACCGATGACAATCTTGCTGAAATCCCCTTTGTTATAGAATGCCAGCCGGCGAATGCGCGTCACCTTGTATTCCTTGTTGTCATCGCCAGTGACTGTGGCGGGGATAATGAGTTCGCCATTGTCCTGCCCCATGCCGCCGCGCTGATAGGCCGTGATTTCAGCCTCGCCAGTCTCGCGCAGGTAGTACTCCATATCACCAATCACCTCATAGCGATTGTTGGAGGGCTTGATGTTCGTAACGACAGAAGGTCCTACGCAATAAATATCGGCAATGCCATTTTTGTAGAAACCGTCATAGTAGCCTCCCCAGCCGTAGTTGAAATGGAAGTAGTTGTTGCTGGTGTAGCCATCTACGACCAATTCATGACCTGGTCCTCCCCCTGCGTCTGGCAAAGCGCTATATAGCATTGGGCGATTTTGGTTCAGCTCTTCCTTCATCACTTCAATCAGATTGTCATAATAAACTTTCAAATCTTCGTCATAGCTGAAGTTCCGCGCCAAGGGCAGAAAATCAGTACCAGTCCCACTGCCTGTAGGTGTGTACATGGTGCCAAGAGCAGTACCTACATCGGCCATCAACTTGGCAACAGCATTGGCTTGTGTCTCATTGTAGTTGGAGCCATAATCGTTGAGCATATTGTCCCAGTCATACACATGACCAGAGAAGTCTTCGCCAGTGAATTCCTGGGTGATTGGGTGGCGCAATTTGCCTGACGATTTCTTTGGCCACTTCCAATATTTCATGATTTGAGCTACTGCGGTGGGTACACATCCCGTTGGACAACCTTCAGGGCAGAAGATATTATAGGGCCCCCACTGATCCCAGGTGGTCTTGAGCAGCGGCTCAACGATTATGTTGCCAAGGTCGGCTTTGGCTCTTAATGTTACAGCCTGCACAGGCTTTTGGCGCAGCGAGTCGATGGCAGTGGAATAGTATGTCAACAGATCCTTCATCTGAATGGGGCAATTATTGTAGTCGAAAGCTCCGTGGTCGCAGTAGCCGAGGACACTCTCAGTTCCGCTTTCGCCCGAGACAAGCACGAAGCCCTGGTCGTTGCCGTAGTTGATGACATAGACATTGTCCTTGTCTACTGCCACACATGACTTCACGCAGTGTGCAATTGTTGGCACGGGCGCAATAGTGGGCGTTTTACGCTTTGATAGTTTCTTTGTCGAGTGAGTTACAGCGAATTGCGATGCAATCTGCAACGCCTGTTGCGGTGTTATGTCATCAGCCCTCAAGTTGTTGGTGAATAATAGGGTGACGAGAAACATCAGGATGTTTCGCCCCCAGAAATGATTAATTCTGCGCTTGAACTTGCTTGCTCCAAATATGGAGAATTGTTTATTGAATATAATCTTCATGGCTTCTTGAATTTAAAGGAGAAACTATCTGTCTTTACGATATAAATGTCCTGAAGCAAACCTTGTAAGAATATGGAGGCGTTGCCAACAGCATCCAATCGGCACTGTGCTGCCTTTATGCCGCAAAGATTATAAATATACAAAGTGGAGCCAGGCTTGCCGCCGCTGACGAAGAGTGTACCGTCATGAAAACTGAACTGCACATCTCTCTTCTTTATCCCTTTCACTTCTGTCAAATCTTCCAATTCATTTCCCGTCATATCCTGCAACCTGATTCCGTAGTCCAGCTTTTGAAGCAAGTAGATGGGGTATTGTACCGTCGTCTTTGTGGTTGTCAAGATCAGTTCGCTGCCCGAGTATGTCACTAAGGGCTTTTCGGTAAAAGCAAACTTTACCACTTGTCCGTCTTTTTGATAAACGGCTATCGCATTCTGTGCTTCTACCCCAATAGATATGAGCATCAGATGCAATAAAGAGAGTAGCTTTTTTTTTGTATTCATAATTGTTTGTATTAATTATTATTGTTTGCTTGTTTGTTGAAAAAAGTTTTCATGCCCTGAGAAATATAAAAATAAAAACGGCATGTTGGAATCCTTATAGGGTTACAACATACCGTTGTTTTTTTTCTGAAAGTAAGAAAACTTGCTGATTATGTGAGAATTAGGGGGGTAACTTTTTTGCGCCTCATGCACGAATGTACATTGATGATTCCACAATCCACGTTCAGGCAGTGCCGTGAGTCTGTGCAATAATTAGGGGTATTTGGTTGCATAAGGGGAGATTAGAATATGGAATAAATAATCTTGTCAATTATCTCATCGAAGTATTTTTGCTTGATACAGCCGAGACGACGTTGAACATCACGTTCAATATAGCCAGAGAGAATATGACATTTGACGAGACTCGGTTTTGAGAACGTAAAACCTACTACCATTTCATCGGTTAGCGGATAGGAATATTGAGGATTGAGCCAGTTGTTGGATGTGATAAGGACAAGATAAAACATACCATCCTCATCCTCCTGCAATTGGTCGTTGCTGATAATGATGGCTGGATGAGGTTTGAATGTGCCGTCGGGGAAAAGAAAGCTGACTTCTACTATATCTCTCTGATGATATTTCATATGTAGCGGGCAATTACGTGAGACATGGTCTTGCGTGAATGCTCAATGACTGCATCCCTAAGTTGACGATGAGATTCCACCTCTTCAGGGGTCGGTGTTTCGGTTTTGATTTCTTTCTGGAAGAACAATCCTGTGGCCAGTAGTTCAGCGAGTTTGCGACGCGCTAATGCGCTATGGCTGTTGTATTCTAAAGTTACTGTACACATAATCGTTGTCGTTTTTAATGATTGATAGCTGCAAATATACGAATTATTATTTAATTGTGTTTCGATTATGGCGATAAAAATGCAAAAAACATATAAGAGAACCTCGTTTCAATTATTAAGGCAGTTTTTATGAAGTTACAATGAACAATAATAATTTGGGCACTTCTTAATCTGAAGTGCCCAAATTATTGTTGTATTTATCTTCTGCCGCCTCTGCCTGGAGCTCCGGAACTTCTGCCTCCCCCGAAGCCGCCGCCAGATCTGCCGCCTCCGCCGCTGAAACTACCTGATGGTCTTCCGCCACCGTGACTGCCGCCGCTGAAGCTTCCGCTTGAACGTCCACCGCCATAGCTTCCGCCACCATAGCTTCCGCTTGAACGTCCACCGCCGTAGTTCCCTCCACCGTAACTTCCTCCAGATCTGCTGCTGCCGGTACTGCCTCCTCCGTAGCTTCCGCCAGGTCTGTCACCACCAGGTCTGTTGCCACCACTGTAGTTTCCACCACCATAATTGCCACTGGGTCTGTTTCCGCCACCGTAGTTGCCTCCAGGTCTGTCACCTCCGGGTCTGTTGCCGCCACCATAGTTTCCGCCACCGTAATTTCCTCCAGGTCTGTTGCCGCTACCATAGTTGCCTCCAGGTCTGTTTCCACCAGGTCTGCTGCCACCTCCATAGTTACCACCGGGTCTGTAACCGCCTCCAGGACGACTGCCTCCATGACCTCCAGGACGGTAGCCTCCAGGTCCTCCGTGTCCGCCGGGGTGATGAATCAGACGGTTATAGTGACCGTGGATGCGGTTGTGCCCGCCATGGTAGATTCCGTATCCGTGAGGATGAGGACGATAATAATAGCTCCTGCTGTAATAGCCGTAGATTGGATAGTACCAGCGACCTCCGCGCCATCCGAGAGGACGGTAGAAGTAATTCAGTCCCATATACAGCTCATACTGGTATTCCGAGAGGATATATCTCAGGTCGGCGTTCCTCCTGCTCCACCATGTGCCGTATATGTCTGCACTGCTGCTGACACTGAGCAAATAATCCAGGTTAATCTCGTAAGCCAGCTCATACTGCTCGTCGGTAAGGTTAAGCTCGTATGCCATCTTGTCGGTCAGGAACAAGGCTTCGCGCTGTGCCTCGTCGATTGGCATTGCGCCTGCATTCAGAGTCGCAGCCAATAACGTTGTGATGAGTAATAACTTTTTCATAATTCTTATAGTTTTAGTTGTTAATAATTTTTCGTTTTCTTATTCTCGTTGCAAAGATAGAAAACTTTTCCTATTAACCAAAACTTTATATCCCTAATCATTCAGAGTAAAATCCCCAAAACGTTGCGGAATTATCCCTAATATATTGATATTCAGTGTTATGGTGTTTTATTGCCTTTTGGCTTGTCAATTGTCTGTTAATTTCATTCCTCGTTGACTTTGTAGAAAAAAGATTCTTTTTTTCGATTATTTCTTACAAAAGTACTATCTTTGCAATCGTAATGCTGCTGACATTATATATGCCGATGAAATCTGAAGAAAAGAACATATCCGAACATACCAACAAACCTGTAACAAACCAGAATTCACCAGACTCACCAACAACTCATACTTATCGTCTGTTGGGTGAATCTGGTTTGGTCGAGGATGAAGAGGGAAATATATATAATGCCAGCGACATCTCCGATCCTTACTCATTGACAAAGGAACCAGAGGCGACGCCGACATTTACATCCTACGTAACGCAGGCATCAGATAACCCCGGCAGGTCTAAGGAGCCCGACTGGGCTGCAATATACGATCCCCGTTATTGCGGTCCGAGCCGGGAGGACTACATAAATAGGATGCATAGTGAATACATTGCTAAAAAAACTGGTGGAAACAGAAAACGTCAAAAACGTACTGTTCCCACCAATAATTTTGTTCGCACTCCTGTCAAGGCTTCCACAAAAGTTACTGCGCCAACAAGAGAAATTGACTTTGCTCAGGTCAACGTTCCCACAAAAGTAACTACTCCAGTAACAGTTACTGCACCTGTCGGGAATACGCCTGAAAAAACGACTCAAGATATAACAGTCTCTCCACGAATAGAAAAGAAAAAGGAACCTTTGGAAAATGGTTATCAGAAGTCTTATTCGTATAATTCAAATTATAATACTCAGATTCCTGATAAT
>JAZUMZ010000019.1:0-5438 GCA_045603885.1 Bacteroidaceae bacterium
ACAAGAATCCCTTGCTGCTCATCGTCCCTTGTCATCGCGTGATAGGGGCAAACGGCAAACTCACAGGCTTTGCCTGCGGGCTGGGCATCAAGCGGTATCTGTTGTTGCTCGAGAAGAAAGCTACGTTATAGGCGGTTACGACCTGCTATAGCGATGAGTTCTGCACAAACTACCTGTTGCTCTCTGATGCCAGCAGCAACAGTCGTGACTTTATATAAGTCATGATAGCAACAATGTAGGTCACACCATCTTGAGCCCTATGATGGATGCGATGAGTGTAAAGATAAAGAAGAGGCGCCAGAATGTTGCTGGCTCATTGAAGAATAGGATACCTACGATTACTGTCCCGACAGCTCCGATACCCGTCCACACGGGATAGGCCGTACCCAAGGGAAGAGTTTGCGTAGCCTTTGCAAGCAGTCCCATACTGACAAACGTAAAGGCCAGGAATCCGCCCATCCAGAGCCACCACTCCATACCTGTTACCAACTTTGCACGACCGAGGCAGTAGGTGAACCCCACCTCGCATAGTCCTGCAACCACCAAGAAAATCCAGTTCATAAATCCACTGATTGCCTATTCGAGGGCTGCAGAACTATTCCGGCGACTCCTTCTAAGGCATTGCAAAGATACGAAAAAATCTCCATATCATGGTGATACTGAGGACTCTTTTGTGATTATTTGACAAATATGGTTTCCATTCTTCTATCTTTCGGATGATTCGGCAAGGAAAGTCTCCTAATACTACTCGAATAGTGTGGAGTTTTTGAATTATACGAACTGATCACCTTGGGTAGATGAAGACACGACATTTACCTTTGCAATTTAATTTCATCAACTCACGAAAGCAGAAAATGATAATTGACGATGATTATTGTTATAAACGATAAATTTTTTTTCAGTTAAAAGAAAAGTAGAAAGAAAGGGGAGGGAACAAATAGCTTCTTTTTCTGAAAAAAAAGAAATGTGGTATTTGAGAAACATAATGGTCTTTGTTTAAGGTTTACGTTTACCCATATATGTAAAGAGAAAATAATGCGTATTATTAGCTGTTTTTGACGTTTTAAGAGGTAAAACGTCGCAAATTGTGCGTTATTTTGTGATTGTTTTTGGAGGTTTGACAAATAATTATTATATTTGTCGCAGAATTAGCGATATTATAAACGGATTTTTATCGCATTAAGAACGAATACGTTATGTATATACACGAAAGAGAAAATTGGACAGACTTCCGTTGGGTCGATTCACAGGTATCGCTCCTTCAGGAAAAAGTATTCCGTAAACAAGGTCTGCTTTATGGTAGGCTGAGTTCGCTCGGCTTTGATAGTAAACTGCGTGCAATGGCAGAGAATCTGACTTATGACGTGGTATATTCTTCAGAGATAGAAGGCATACGGCTGAACGTAGATAAGGTACGTTCTTCCATTGCCAGAAGGCTTGGTATTGAGAACGTGAAATATAGTGCTCCTTCGCACTATATTGATTCTGTTGTGGGTGTTATGCTTGAGGCTATACAAAATTATAATCAACCTCTCAGTAAAGAAAAGTTGTGTGCCTGGCAATCCGCTTTCTTTCCTTCAGGCTATAGCGAAGGAAGCCAGATAGAAATAGGTCAGTACCGTACAAACGAAGAGCATATTGTCAGCGGAATGTTCGGACGTGAAAAAATTCATTATATTGCGCCGTCACCCGACCGTGTGGAAGAAGAGATGCAAAGGTTTCTTGCCTGGTTTGACAAGGATGAGCCTGTAAGTAGCGTAATCCGTTCCGCTATCGCTCATTTCTGGTTTGTGAGCATACATCCTTTCGAGGATGGCAATGGTCGTTTGGCTCGCATCCTTTCCGATATGCTTCTGGCACGTGGAGAAAAGAGTGAGTTCCGCTTCTACAATGTCTCATCACAGATTCACAAGGATAAGAATCACTATTACGGCATCTTGGAGCGGATGCAACATGGCGATGGTGACATCACAGAGTGGTTGACGTGGTATCTGCAGAAATTGGTGAATGCGCTCGACGAGGCAGACACCATTGTCACTACCATCTTGAACAAAAGTTTCTTCTGGCAGAAAGCATCCCCTGTACCAATGACAGAAAGGCAAACCCAGATGCTCAATATATTTCTTGACGGTTACGAGGCAAAGATCACATCCAAGACATGGGCTACTCTGGCAAAGTGCTCAAAAGACACCGCCATACGTGATATACAAGACTTGGTTGCGAAAAACATCCTCGTAGAAGACATTCCTGGAGCAAAGCGTCCAAGCTACTCCATCGTCTATGATGCGGAGGACTTGTCGCAGTTCTTTTCTGAGGTAAGTATCACTGAGGAAAATGGCATTCCGTATCTAAAAGCGATGTTCAAGGGAAAGAAGCCAGTGAGTGAAAGATTGTTGAAACTTGATGCTGAGCGATTCAAGAAAGGAGACCTCCCTTTGTCAAATCTGCTTAGTAAATACTGCTCATACATGGACCAAAACGATTGACAACAACCATATTATGGATACTATCCAACATATTATTATAGATCATACGCTGGCGCGAATAGGAGATGCGGTGTTTGCCGATTATCTCTGTCATGCTTATTGCTATGGTGGCTATTGTACATTTGAGCGTAATGAACAGTCATTCCGTTTTGAGGCGGGAGACTGCATGATTATTCCCCGCAGGGGCGACTTGGTGAAGAATCTGCAGGAGAGTGATGACTTCAAAATTGATGTGATATATGTGACTCAAAAGTTCATAGAGCTCTCCACGCCACAGAGCAATTACGGTATGCGTGGCCAGCTCTCGTTGTTTCAGAATCCCATTATGAAGCTCACACCTGAGCAACAGGAGGTTTGTAAGCACAACTTCGAAGCCGTGATACGTAGATTGGCTCAGACTGACCATCGTTTCCGTCATGATGCGCTGAGAAACGCCATTGAGTGCATGATCATCGATTTCTTCGACTTCCACTCCCAACTCTATGGAACCGATAAAATCAGCAGCCAACAGCACCAGCTGATGGAACAGTTCATTGAAATGCTGGAGCGGGGTGACTTCCGCAAGAATCGCGATATTAGCTATTATGCCGACCAGCTGTGTGTCACGACGAAGTATCTCTCGGAGGTGTCTAAGAAGGTCAGCGGACTCCCTGCTACCTTCTGGATTACCCGTTATGCCTCGCTTGACATCAGCCGTCTTTTGCGCAATCGTAACCTGTCGTTTACAGACATCAGCGACATGTTCGGTTTCTCCTCACCTTCGCATTTCAGCCGCTATGTGCAAACCAATCTTGGTGCGAAACCGAGTGAGCTGAGGGAGTAGCGGGAGCAGAGCCATGCTTGCATGAGTTTTGCCGACTCGCTAACGAAGAAGACGATAGTCAATTCAGGGAGTAATTTGCTTTTCGGAAAAATTGGTAAAATCCCCCGCAAATTGTGCAACAACAGTTTCGGGGGATTGTCGTAACTTTGCATCGTAAAACTTAAAAACATAAAATATTATGGAATTCAGAATGCAAGACCGCATGGAGTTGAAGGCATTAGTAGACTTCTACTCAACAGAGAGTGACAAAAACAATCAGGACTGCTACGTTGAGATTTTTCGTCCCGACATCAAGCTGAATGTTTACTTCGGAGGTAAGCTGGGCATGACCGCAACCGACGTGCAGGACATGATTCGCCAGTACAAGGCTTTCGGTGCTGCCAAGGTGTCGTTCCACATGAACGGCCAGCAGAACGTGGACTTCATTGACGAGACCCATGCAACGGGAACCTGCTACGCCCTGGCTACGCTGGTGACAGAGGAGGACGGTAAGGACAAGTTGACCGTTCACGCCGTACGCTACTTCGACAAGTACGTAAAGATTGACGGTCGCTGGTGGATAGCCGAGCGCGAGCAGTATTTCGAGTGGAGCGCATTCCCGCATATGGCATAAATGGTAAGAACTATGGCTAAGAAGATTTTGATTGCGTACTACTCCCGTCGCGGGGAGAACTATGTGAACGGAAGTATCAGGAACCTGAAGTTTGGCAATACGGAGGTGGTGGCCGCGAAAATCAAGGCCCTGCTGCCGGAGGCCGACGTATTCCAGATTGACACCACCTACGAGTACAGCAAGGACTATATGACCTGCATCGAGGAGGCGAAGCAGGAACTGCACGACCAGGCACGGCCCGAGGTGAAGAATCCGATGGAGAGCATTGACGAGTACGACACCATCATCCTGGGCTATCCCAACTGGTGGGGCACGATGCCGATGGTGTGCTACACGTTCCTGGAGTCGTATGACTTCACGGGCAAGCGGATTATCCCCTTCTGCACCAACGAGGGCAGCGGCATGGGGTCGAGCGTCCGCTTCATCAAGAAACTCTGTCCTGGGGCTGAGGTCATGGACGGCACACCCATCCACGGTGCCGAGGCCGCCAATGCCGACCGCGAGGCAAGGGAGATAGCATCGTTAGCAAAGTAACAAACTACTAAATAACATATAACAATGAGAGACTTCGTATTTCAGAACAAGACCAAAGTGTATTTTGGCAAGGAGCAGATGAGTCACCTCGGTGAGGAGGTAGCGCGTTTTGGAAACCGAGTGCTGCTGGTGTATGGCGGCGGGAGCATCAAGCGAACAGGACTGTACGACCGAGTGATGGCCGAGTTGCAGAAGGCCGGAATGACCGTGTTTGAACTGCCGGGCGTGGAGCCTAATCCCCGTCATACGACGGTGAACCGTGGAGCGGCCATCTGCAAGAAGGAAGGCATCGACGTGCTGCTGGCCGTGGGCGGCGGCTCCACGATTGACGCCACCAAGGGCATCGCCGCTGCTGCAAAGTATGAGGGTGACGACGTGTGGGATTTGGTGTCGCACAAGGCTACGGTCACGGAATCGCTGCCCATCGTTACCGTTCTGACGCTGGCTGCAACGGGTTCCGAGATGGACGGCGGCTGTGTCATCAGCAATGTAGATACTAACGAGAAGTACGGCTATTTCGCCCCTGACAACAACCCCGACGTGTCGTTCCTCGACCCGACTAACACCTTTACAGTGAGCGCCTACCAGACGGCCAGCGGCAGCGCCGACATCATGTCGCACGTGTTCGACGTAGCCTATTTCAGCCTTCATCCGTCGATGGACATGCTGCGACGCATTCAGGAGGAGGTGCTCAAGACCGTTGTCAAGTTCGCCCCCGTTGCCATCGCCAAGCCCGACGACTACGAGGCTCGTGCCAACCTGATGTGGGCTTCATCGTGGGCACTGAACCACTTTCTCTACGACGGCTGGTTCCAGGCCACCGTCTGCCACGCTATGGAGCATGAGTTGTCGGCATTCTACGACATCACCCACGGTCATGGTCTCGCCATCCTCACCCCGCGCTGGCTGCGCTATGTGCTCAACGAGAAGACCACCCCAGTCATCCAGCGTTTCGGTATCAATGTGATGGGTTGCAACAATG
>JAZUMZ010000020.1:0-2419 GCA_045603885.1 Bacteroidaceae bacterium
CTCCTTGGCTCACAGAACGACATGGCTACGATCCGACTTCCTTACACCCATGACTTCCGCTATTGGTTGGAGCAGGAAGGTATTACCTACTACGTAGTGGATCCGAAGCGCATGCATCATTTTGCACCTCCCTTGAGCATAAAGGGTATCAGGCAGACGAAGACGGACAAAGCAGATGCCTTCCGCATTGCCATATACTGCTCGCTGTTCCATGCCAGCATGGAGCCGTCAAGACTACCGTCAGCAGCCTACTTCAAACTGAAGCGGCTCCTTGCCGAGCGCAGGCAGTATGTGAAGCAGTCCGTACTGTACAAACAGCAGTTAAGTGACATCTGCATATATGACACCGTAAGTTCCCGTATGCGGAAGGAGAAAGAGGTTGGAAATCTCAAGGACGACATCAGGCAGACGGACAAGGAGATGAAGTCCATCATAGATTCCGACCCGGCAATCAAGAGAAACTACGACCTGCTGACCAGTATCATCGGTGTCGGCATTGTCGTCGCTGTCACGACCATTGTGCTGACGGAGAACTTTACGACCTTTACCAATCCGAGGAAGTATGCCAGCTACATTGCAATCGCCCCTTTCCCGCATGAGTCCGGGACAAGCGTGCGTGGAGCTACGAGGGTTTCCAGGCAGGGTTTCCGGCAGGCCAAGGCTGACCTGTCTGACAGCCTGCTGAATGCTATCACGCACGATGCGGAACTTAGGGAATACTGGCAGCGCAAGAAGGCCGAAGGGAAGCACACAGGTGTAATACTCAATGCCGTCAAGTTTAAGATTGTACTGCGTATGTTCGCCGTTGTGAAAAGAGGGAAGCCGTATGTCAACACGAAAGGATACAAAGGGTAGCCGTAAGAGACAGGGACCTATACACACACTGAGTATGACAGGGCTATTGTGTGTTTCAGGCTGCCTCTTTCCTACTGCTTTATGAGGACAGATAAGGACAGGGAGCTATTCTCTCTCATAGCTTTGAAGGACTAGTGAGAGATTTAGCCTGTCCCTGATTATCAGGGATATGGAAATGGCATAAAAGGATATTGGATGTGAGGTGAACTAATCGGTTAAACAGATGAAATCTAAGCAATGACTTAGAACCTCTATCTTTATCAGACGATTTTCGTTACCTTTGCACCCGATTTGTACGACAAGAGGCGAAAGCCGGGAGGGTACAGTGAACCATTACTGCCTTAGACGGAAGCTCTTTACTCGATTAGGTCTGCCCCTCCTTCAGACGCTGGCATGGCATTTTAGAAATATAGGTCGCCCCGTTGTGGCCGGAGTCCTTTTAAAGGATGTAGCCTTAAAACCAGTCATCTTCGGCTTGTCACCTCGCTTAAATACGGATGCAAAGTTATGAAAAAAAACTGGTACATTGGCATTGATGTGTCGAAAAAGTGGCTCGACGCAGCCATTTTCGTTGAAAACAGCGACTTGAAGGGGTATGTCCATACCCAGGTAAGCAACGACAAGCAGGGCTACAAAGAGCTACTCAGATGGCTCAAGGAGCACGATGTGGATGCTTCCTCGTGCACGTATGGCATGGAGCACACGGGCTTCTACTCCGACGGCCTGCAGCACTTCCTCGACAAGAAGGGCTACAAGTACACGATGCTGGAGCCTGCAGTCATCAAGCACTATCCCATCCAGCCGCGCGAGAAGAACGACTGCTTGGATGCCGCCAAGATTGCCGACTACCTCTATCGCTTCAGGGACACCATCCAGCTCAGCCATGTGCCGGACAAGACGATGGAGAGACTACGCGAACTGCACAGGGAGCGCAAGTTCTATGTCGAGGACAGGGTGTGCTACCTGAACCGCAAGCAGGTCGTAGGCAAGGAAGAAGCAAAGCGTCTGGACAAGATGATAGCCTTGCTCGACAAGCAGATTGACACCATAGAGGAGAAGATACGCGACATTATCCAGAACGACGAGGCGCTCATGGAGACCTACCTCTATCTCGACTCCATCAAGGGAATCGGCTTCGTCAATGCCGTCAACGCCATCGTCATCACTCGGAACTTCACCGTATTCAAGACAGCAAGGGAGTATGCTTCGTACATTGGCGTAGCCCCTCACACGAAGACATCAGGCACTACTGTGAGGTGGAAGCCAAAGCCGCGCAAGCACTGCGACCTGACGGCGAAAGCCGCCATATCGCAGGCAGCCAAGATTGCAGTCGTACACGATGTCGAACTAAAGAAGTTTTACGAAAGGAAATGTAACGGGAAGGATGATGCGGATACCGTCCGCAAGGCTATGAACGCTGTAAAGTTTAAGCTGGTCTTGAGGATGTTTGCTGTGGTCAAGCAAAAGCATACCTACAAGCAGCTTACGACGATATAACGCTTTTACATACTGCCACCAGTGAACTACGGCAGGCGCGTGCCGACCTGCCCTGAGAGTCTGGAGG
>JAZUMZ010000021.1:0-3342 GCA_045603885.1 Bacteroidaceae bacterium
TTATAACCTCGGAGAGGTTACATGTTAATAACCCCGGGTCGCAAACGCAGTGCGGCGCACCCGGGGATAAGTAACACAACACACAGTGAACCCTGAAGGGGTTCCATAACCCTGACGCCTGACATAACCCCTCATGAAACCATTGAATTTTTTTTAAACATATAATTACCATGTAATTATTCATTAATTACCAAAATCCATTATTTCCCTTTGTCCTTATAGTTAACAAAGGATGGCAAGGCGTAGAAACAGAACGGGCGGAGGAATTGTCCTCCGCCCGGTGAATTAAGGCATCATATTTATCCCTTTTATTACAGGTTAGGGTTGATCTCGCTCCACTTCTCGATTGGCGGAACGATATTGAGAGTCACGAGCTCGTCACGCATCTTGCAGAGGTGCTCATAGCTTGCGTCAAGCTTGGCAATCTCCTCGGGTGTGCCCTGTGGCACCTTGAATGTACATCCGTTGGTGTCAAGGGTTGTGTCCATAGCCATCATGATGTGGTCGTACTTGTCGGTCTTCACGTATGTGCCTGCAGGGAAGCGGAACGGCTCACCACCCATGACTGAGCGGATCATCTCCACTGAGAGGTAAGACGGGCTCTGGAACGAGCTTCTGCCGCGAAGCTTGATGATGGCTGCACCGCCCTTGGTAACGGCAGTCTTCATGTCTTCCCACTCCTGCTCAGGGAACTTGTCTGTGCCCACGAGGTCGTAGAGAGGAGTTCCGTCGATCTTCACGTTGCTTCCGAACACAGCCATCTGCTCACCATGTCCGCCGTAAGTAGCGCAACCTGTAATCTCACTCTGCATCACACCGAATTTCTTTGCGAGTGCGCTCTGCAAACGTGTGGTGTCGAGACCGGCGAGTGTGGTCACCTGACCTGGTTTCAGTCCTGAGTAAAGCAGGGTCACCAGACCTGTGAGGTCTGCGGGGTTGAAGATGATAACCACATGCTTCACATCCGGGCAATACTGCTTGATGTTCTTACCCAGCTCCTCGGCAATCTTGCAGTTGCCGGCAAGCAGGTCCTCACGTGTCATGCCTTCCTTACGTGGGGCACCACCTGAGGAGATGATGTATTTCGCATCCTTGTAAGCCTCTGCCGCGTCGGTGGTGGCAGTGATTTTCACGTCGCCGAATCCACTCTGGCGCATCTCCTCAGCCACTCCTTCGGGTGAGAACACGTCGTAGAGACAGATGTTGCTTGTCAAGCCCATCATGAGGGCAGTCTGAACCATGTTGGAGCCAATCATTCCGGCAGCTCCTACAATCACTAATTTCTCGTCAGTTAAAAATGCCATAATATTTTAGTTTTTAGATTTTAGGTCTTTGCTGAACGCACAGGAATGCAAATATAGGAATATAAGAGAAGATTAGCAATTATATTCCGATAAAAATACAATAAAAATGTGCGGAATTGTCAAAAAACGGGCTTTTTGACAAGTGAAGAATCCAAAATGGTTGTGTTTGTGGTTTAAAATGCCTAAATTCGCAACATAATTCTCCGACAGATGAAAATAGTCCACAGCAAATACATACCTTTCGGCACCTACACGGCAATCAACCTGTTTGGGATTATCGTGATTAGACGGGGCCGTCATCTGGGCTGGACGGGCATCCACCACGAGATGATCCACAGCCGTCAGCAGGCAGAGCTGCTGTGGTTAGGATTTTACCTGTGGTATGTGGTTGAGTGGATTGTGCGCCTGGCTATTTACCGCAACGGGTTCAAGGCCTACCGCTCCATCTCGTTTGAGCGGGAGGCTTACGCCAAGCAAGGAGAGATTGGGTATCTCAAAAAAAGGAAATTATTTGCCTGGAGGGAGTTCTTGAGAGCAGAGTAATCGGAGTATTCGGAATAATCAGAGTTTTCGGAATAATCGGAGAGATCGGAGTAATCTGATTGTTCTGAATATTCTGTTATTCCTCGAGCAGGTTGAGCATCTTGATTGTTGCCTTGATGGCAGCCTCGGTCTGGTCGGCGTCAAGGGCGCGTGTGCGATAGGTCTTGTCGTTGAAAGTCCATGAGATGCTGGTCTGCACAAGTGCGTCAGTACGTCCGCCAGGCGGTATGTTCACCACATAGTTGGTGAGCCATGGGAACTTGCGTTGAAGCTTGTCGCGGTATATATGCCTCACGGCATGGATGAACGCGTCGAACATACCGTCGCCCATGGCGCTCTCCTCATACACATCACCGTTGATCTCCATCTTCACGCTGGCCATAGGCTTGAGTCCGTAGGCGGTAGATACCATGTAGCTGAGCAGCTTCACCTTGTCGTCGGGCGTACTGTGTTTGAGCACGTCGTTCACTATATAAGGCAGGTCCTCCTGAGTGATAATCTGCTTCTTGTCGCCCAGCTCGATGATGCGGTCGGTCACGCGCTTGGTCTGCTCTGGAGTAAGTTCCAGACCCAGCTCCTCGAGATTCTTGAGGATATTTGCCTTGCCGCTGTTCTTTCCCAGCGCATACTCGCGCTTGCGACCGAAACGCTCGGGAAGTAGCTCGTTGCAGTAGAGGTTGTTTTTGTTGTCGCCGTCGGCATGGACACCAGCCACCTGGGTGAACACGCTCTCACCCACGATGGGCTTGTTGGGAGGAACTGCAATACCGCTGAATCCCTCCACGATCTTCGCTGCGTCGTTAAGACGCTCCTCGTTGACCGATGTCGCCACTCCGAGATGGTCTTTCAACGCGGCCTGCACACTGGAGAGCGGTGCGTTGCCTGCTCTCTCTCCCAGTCCGTTGATAGAGGTGTGGACACCCTTGCAACCGTTGCTTACCGCCGCCAGCGCGTTGGCGACAGCCAGGTCGTAGTCGTTATGTGCGTGGAAGTCGAAATGGAGGTTTGGGAACCACTCTGTCATCTGGCTCATATACTGCCCCACCTTGTCGGGGTTGAGCACCCCGAGAGTGTCGGGAAGCATGAAGCGGCGTATCTGCGTGTCGGCTAACGCGCTGACAAGTCCCCTGACATAGTCAGGCGAGTCTTTCATGCCGTTACTCCAGTCCTCAAGATAGAGATTCACCGTGATGCCTTTGCACGAGGCATATTCCACGGAGCGCCTGATGTCCGCCACATGCTCGTCGAGGGTTTTCTTCAGCTGGTATTTGAGATGTCGCTCCGACCCTTTGGCCAGCAGGTTCATGGTCTGGCCTCCACAGTCGGCAATCCAATCCACACTCGTGGTGCCGTCAACAAATCCGAGCACCTCTACCTTCTCTGCCATACCCGCCTGACGGGCCCACCGGCAGATGGTCTTCACGGCCTCTTTCTCCCCCTCAGACACCCTCGCCGACGCCACCTCAATGCGGTCAACGCGCACGTCACGAAGGAG
>JAZUMZ010000022.1:0-3595 GCA_045603885.1 Bacteroidaceae bacterium
CGCAAACTCTACAAGATGCGATAATGCTAATGTTGTGGAACCCTTTCAGGGTTCGGGTATAACAAGTGATTCCATACCCCGGGTGATAAAATACCGCTTCGCTTTATTTTATTACCCGGGGTTACTAATGTATAACCCCTCCGGGGTTAGCCTTCTGCGCTTGCGGAACATGAATAATTTTATTATTATAGATTACAATTTCCTATCACCCATTCTTCGGGAATCCTTTTCTCTGCATCAAACTTCACGCCCACCTTGACGACAGTCCGTCCGTCGGTCTGGTATGGGATGGCATAGCTTTTCTCGTCAATCTGTTTTAATGCCTCCTGGGCCGTGCCGTTTACCTTCAGTTCGAAAACATAGATAGTGTCTGGCATCCAGACGACGAGGTCTGTGCGGCCGCCAGAGCATTTCACCTGAGTGCGGACATATACGTTGAGCATAGAGAAGATAAGGTACATGGTGTATTCGTAGAATCCCTCAGCAGTGGCAGCCTCGGCCAGCTTCTTCTTGAAGCCCTCAACGTGGGGCACACCTGCCATAAATGTCCGCATCTCACACATGGCCAAATCCACGTCGCCCTTCTTCAGTGCCCGCCAGAACTTCATGGCAAAGCCCATCTGCACGTCCGCCCCTTTCAGCCCAATGTATGTAGGCAGCAGACCTTGGGTGTAGCCAATACGAACCTCCTGATTCGGAATGGACAGCGTATAGGCTTCAGTTTCCAGGTCGTAGTCCTTAATTGTCAGATAGCCACTCTGATAGAGCAGCGGAGGGCATCCTCCATATTCTCCGTTGGCTGGTCGAAAGCGGAAGATGGCACCTCCATCCTGTCGAGCGACGTTATGTCGGTGCGGAAATGCTGCATCTGTCGGATGAGGAATGTGGGTGTGCCGCTCTCAAACCAATAGTTGGCCAGTCTGCAGTCGGTGAAGGCATTTACCAGACTATACGGATTATAGATATCTTCAGACTTCTCTGAAAAATGATAGCCGTCATATCTCAACTTGATGCGCTCGAACATCTCATCTTCCGAACAACCATACTCCACAGCCATTCTCTCAATACCATCGGCAAGCACCGTATTGACCTCATGCTCGGTAATGCCACAGATAGCAGAGTACTGCGGGAGCATGGTGATGTTCTTCAGGTTATTGATGGTGGAAAAGATACTTAGTTGTGAGAATTTCGTGATCCCCGTGATGAAGCAGAACTTGATCATCGCCTCGCAGTCCTTCAGGGGTTGGTAGAACTCCTGCATGACCTTGCGGATGGGGGCAAGCATCTCGTTTTCGTGAAGCACGTCGAGCAGCGGCGCATCATACTCGTCAATGAGGACAACCACCTGTCTGCCTTCTTCCTTGTATGCCCTCTCGATAAGTCCTGCAAGCGTGCCTCCTGGCGTTTTCTCCTCCGGGTCACTGCCATACTTCTCCTTATAGCGTTTCAACAGCAATAGCAGCCTGTCACGAAGCGCATCGGGAGAGTCCTGATTCTTTGCCATACTCAGCGAAAGCTGTATCACCGGGTACTGCTGCCACTCCTTTTCGAGGTTCATAATCTTCAGCCCCTCGAAAAGCTCCCTCTCCCCTTTGAAATAAGAATCCAAGGTAGAGACGAGCAGCGACTTGCCGAAGCGGCGCGGACGGCTCAGAAAGATGTACTTTGCGTAGTGAGCCAACTGCCATACCAAGTCAGTCTTGTCAACATAAGCATAGCCTTCACGGATAATCTCCGAGAACGTCTGAATGCCTATCGGATATCTCCTTGCCATAGTCATCTGCGTATTAAATCTATATTATGGTATCCTTTTCAATGCTTACTGGATTATTTTGGTGTTGGCACTGCTGTAGAGCGAATTCTTGCCGATATTGATTTTCACGTCGTGCTGGTAGCCGGCTGTGAGGTTGGTTCCAAAGGGTATGTAAGCTGTGCCGCTATAAATCTGATGGTTGTCAGACGTTTGGGTGATGGTACAGGTGAGCTGGATGTAGGACTGTGCGGTGGCTGAGGAGATATCGGTCGTGCCGCCCCATGGCGTCAGCACCTGCGGAATCATGAAGAGGTAGGGACCGTCGGAATTGTCGAGAGGCTCGTATTCCGTGGTGCCAAGTGTCTTTCCAGAGTCAGAATAGAGGGTATAGTTTGCTCGGTTGCTGTCCAACGTCCACGAATTAGAACCATAATAATATCGTCCGCTCTTAATGACGTTGCAGAGCTGCAGGTTGGTGATGCTCAATGTGTAGTCTGCGAGGTTCGTGGCTTTCTTCACGTAGAAACGCAGGGCGGTGCAGGCGTGATTTAACGTGAAATGGATTACGCTGCCATCACCCGCATTGGAGTACATGACACTGGCCTTGGCAACGAGCAGGTCTTCCTGCACTGCAGAGTTTTCTTCTACTTCGAAGCTGATGTAAGGATCGTTGGGATAATTGAAAGCTCCATCCGAATAAGCATACCAGTCGATGGGGTACTCGGCAGTAGGCCATGAGCCATCTGCTACCCACTTGCCTTCTTCGGATTTTTTTGCCTTGATATGGGTGTTGTTAGTGTTAGGGTCAGCATTAGTCCAAAGCAGCCCAGAACCGTCCTTATACACATAGTTGATTTTAAACTCCTCGAGTGTTGATGTCGTGGTGATGGCTGCCCTCGTAGCCGGTGCTTGCGACTGAGCTTCGGGGTTCACTAATGGATTCTCAGCCACCTCGATGGTAAGCGGGATTTTCGTGGTTTCAGGATCTTTTCCACTCGTTGTGGTATCATTGTCATCCGACGAACAAGCTGTAAAGCATAATGTCGTCAGAGCAAACACCAATAGCTTAAATAACTTCATAATCCTTAAAATGTTTTAGTTAGTGTATAAATGCGCTGTATGTCACATTCCTGTTTACGTATTCTTAGTTTACTTTGTTTTTAGTATATGTTTAAAAATGCAAATATAGTAAAAATTTTCAAATCTATAAGTCAGTCAAATTCAAAAAGTACTTTTTATTAGGTAAAATGTTGTAATAATGTCATAAACTATAACTTCACCCATCACACAACTTGCGTGTCTATTTTTGAGGGGCAATCCTCAGGAAGCGAGCAGTTTTAAAATTGGGAACAAACGATAACGCTGATGTTGTTGAACCCTTTCTGGGTTCTTTGTATGTTTTGTGTTCTATTCCCCTGGTATACTTCGCTGTGCTTGTTAACCAGGGGTTACTAATATTGAACCCCTTCGGGGTTAGTCTTTAGCACTTGCAGAACATAGTTTCTAGTATATAACACTTCCAAGGGGGAGTGTGCCTCACTTGCGGAACCAAAGTTACGTATTGTCAAAACCTAAACACCAAGTTTATAATTTTTCTGGCTGAAATTTTTCCGTTGAGGATATAAAACCATGTAAAAATTTAAGATTCATTTGTTTATCTCGGCAAATCTTCGTATTTTTGCAAGGATTGAAAAGAAACAAAAATGAAGGAAAAGACATCATACGTATGCAGCTCGTGCGGCTACGACTCTCCCAAATGGATTGGGAGATGTCCGTCGCGCGGCGAATGGAACACGTTTCAGGAATTCAAGGTCAAGCAGGCAGGCAAAGGTCTGAGAGTCT